>CAZTDB010000432.1:0-3113 GCA_964612385.1 uncultured Ignavibacteriaceae bacterium | reverse complement strand
TTGAAAAAATGCGTGCACAAGGCAAAAAAATAACAAATAAAAACCTTGCTCATTTTTCAGTACTATCAATGAGAGACCGCATTAGGCAAATAGCTATGTGTGATTCAATTGAATATTGTCTTGAGCAGAATATCAATATATCAAAGAACACTGTAATTAAAGAAATCAAAAACATGTTGTTAGCCGTCTAAAGCGGTCAACTTAAGTAATTAATGAGCTTACTCAAATGAATGGTGTTATCGTATAAAGTGCAGCTAATATTTCTAAAGAATAAATTGTTGTGTATGAAATTTTTAGCTCATAGAAATAAATAAATGAATTATCATTAAAACTTTAAAAGGTAAATTCTCAAGCATCACTCCTTCGGGGTTCGTGTATGTTGTTTGATGAAATATGTTATAATCATATCAACCCTCCGGGTTTAGGTTGTGATTGAAATTATTCAAATGATTTCTAATTGGAGAATTAAAAGCTAAATTCCAACGGGATGGTATAATTAGAAAAGAAATAATTGTTTATACAGTAAAACCCCGAATAGGTGTGATGCTTACAAAAGTAAATACCAAAAAGCAACTATCGACTCCAAAGAGAGTAATGATCATAAAAGAAAATACCACAAACCAACGACTAACCCCGAAGGGGTGAAATGATTATAGAACAGAAGCACAAAAAGAAGAAGAAATCCCGAAGGGATGACATAAAGTTTCAGACAAAATTAATGCTCTTAATTTGTAAACGGAATAATCGGAAACCATATTACTAATGTACATACTCGGCATATCAGCGTTTTACCACGACAGTGCAGCCGCCATAATTAGAGACGGAGAAATAATTGCCGCTGCGCAAGAAGAAAGATTTACCCGTAAAAAACACGACCATAACTTTCCATCTAATGCCATCGGTTATTGTTTGAACGAAGCAGATATAAATGGAGACCAATTAGACTTTGTCGCTTTTTATGATAAACCTTTTTTGAAATTCGAACGGCTCTTAGAAACATATTTAGCCTACGCACCTGCCGGCATAAATTCTTTCATTAAAGCAATGCCTTTATGGATTAAACAAAAGCTGTGGATAAAAGAATTAATAAAAGATGAGCTTGGTTACACTGGAAAAATTTTATTCCCTGAACATCACGAATCACATGCTGCTTCGGCATTTTATCCTTCACCTTTTAATCATGCTGCAATTCTTACGATGGATGGGGTGGGTGAATGGACAACAACGAGCTACGGTATGGGCTCCGGCAATCAAATCACTTTAATAGCCGATATTAAATTTCCTCACTCGCTTGGTCTGCTTTATTCGGCTTTCACATATTACACCGGATTTAGAGTTAACTCCGGCGAGTATAAAGTTATGGGCTTAGCTCCTTACGGTGAACCGAAATACAAAAAGTTAATCTTGGATGAATTAATAGACATAAAGGATGACGGCTCATTCAGGCTGAATATGAAATACTTTAACTACTGCGCCGGACTTACAATGACCAATGAAAAATTTCATAAACTTTTCGGAGGACCGCCGCGCATTCCCGAAACAAAATTAACTCAAAAGGAAATGGACATTGCGCGTTCCATTCAAGAAGTAACCGATGAAATTGTATTAAAAATGGGGCATCACCTTTATAAAGAAACAGGAATAAAAAAGATCGTATTAGCCGGCGGCGTAGCGTTAAACTGTGTAGCTAATGGTAAACTGCTTAGAGAGGGTCCTTTCGAAGATATTTGGATTCAGCCGGCTGCAGGTGATGCGGGCGGTGCAATCGGTGCGGCTTTAATAACATGGTATAAATATCTTAATAATCCCAGAGAAGCAGATGAATTGAATGATTCGCAGAAAGGTTCTTACCTAGGTCCCGAATATTCTAACGGAGAAATTTTAAATTTTATTGAAGAACATAAACTCAAACACTCGTTTGTTAATACGGACGAAATACCATCAATAATTTCAGACTTGATTGCTTCCGAAAAAGTTATCGGCTGGTTTCAGGGCAGGATGGAATTTGGACCCCGTGCGCTCGGTTCACGTTCAATAATCGGCGATGCCCGTTCACCAAAGATGCAGGCTGTAATGAACTTAAAGATAAAATTCAGAGAAGGATTTCGTCCTTTTGCACCTTCGGTTTTGCACGAAAAAATATCTGATTATTTTGAACTAAAAAAATCAAGTCCCTACATGCTTTTAGTGGCTGACGTAAAAAAAGAACGACAAAAAGAAATGGATGATGAGAAAAAAAATCTGTGGGGAATTGACAAGCTGAATGTTGTCAGGTCTGATATTCCCGCAGTCACTCATGTTGATTATTCTGCGCGTATTCAAACGGTTCACAAAGAAACGAATCCTTTGTATTATGAGCTGATAGACACATTTGACAAAAAATACGGATGCGGTGTAATTATCAATACTTCATTTAACGTCCGCGGCGAGCCGATTGTTTGCACGCCGGCAGATGCATACAAATGTTTTATGCGAACTAATATGGATTTTTTAATAATGGGTAATTATCTGTTAAAAAAAGAAGATCAAAAACCGGTAGAACACGATACCGATTGGAAAAAAGAATTTGAGCTTGATTAAAATGATTAAAGAAGAATTAAAACTTATTAAAGAATCAAAAAAAGATTTAAGAAAATTCGGGCTTAGTGTTGGAGCCGTATTAATTATAATTGCCGTATTACTTTTTTACTTTGACAAATCATCGTATCCGTACTTTGGTTTTGTGGGATTGGTGCTAATATTATTCGGTGCATTCTTTCCCATAGCTCTTAAGCCGTTGAATAAAGTATGGATGATTTTTGCTATCGTTCTCGGCTGGGTAATGACCCGTGTAATTTTAACTATTTTGTTTTATTTTGTATTAACTCCGATTAGTTTTATTGCAAGAATATCCGGAAAAAAATTTTTAGAACTTAATATTGATAAAACCGCAAAATCTTATTGGGAAAAGAGGGAAATCAAAGAAGAGGTTCCCGAGAATTATGAAAGACAATTTTAATTTGAGGTATTTCAATGGGTAAGCTTTCAATATTATCCGAGCTGTGGCAATTTCTTAAGATCAGAAAAAAGTGGTGGCTTGCACCGATTCTAATCTTTCTAATACTCTTAGGCGG
>CAZTDB010000431.1:0-3115 GCA_964612385.1 uncultured Ignavibacteriaceae bacterium | reverse complement strand
GTTAGCTGCCTGTTATTTAGATTCGATGGCAACCCTGGAGCTTCCTGCTTTTGGTTATGGCATCCGCTATCATTACGGCATCTTCGAGCAGGAGATTGAAAACGGCTATCAAGTAGAAAAAGCCGATAACTGGGTAAGATTCGGAAATCCGTGGGAGATTCTCAGAAGGAAATTAGTTTACCGGGTAAAATTTTACGGGCGTGTGGTAATGGGAAAAGATCCTTACGGAAGACTCAAGTTCGATTGGATCGATACCGAAGACGTGCTTGCAGTGGGCTATGACGTACCCGTTCCCGGTTATAGAACAAATACTGTAAATAACTTGCGTTTGTGGGAAGCGAGGGCTACCGAAGAATTTAACTTCAGAGATTTTAACATCGGCAATTATGTTGCGGCGGTTGAAAACAAAAATAATTCGGAAAACATTTCGAAAGTTTTATATCCCAACGATACGATCACCGAAGGAAAATATTTAAGACTCAGGCAGCAGTATTTCTTTGTGTCGGCTACTTTGCAGGATATAATTCGAAAATATAAAATAAATCATAGCAGCTACGATCAATTCGCAGAGAAGACGGCAATTCAATTGAACGATACTCATCCCGTAATAGCAATTCCAGAATTAATGAGAATATTAATTGATGAAGAAGGAATGGGCTGGGATGATGCCTGGGATATAACCACCAAAACTTTTTCTTATACGAATCACACCGTTGTTCCCGAAGCACTGGAAGAATGGTCGGTAACGATTGTTAATCAGTTGCTGCCGCGTCACCTTCAAATTATTTATGAAATCAACCGGCGCTTTTTAGATTATGTTAGAGAGCATTACACAACAGATGAAAAAATAATTCAGGAACTCTCGATCATCCATGAAGGCTCTGACAAAAAAGTAAAAATGTCTAATCTTGCCATTGTTGGTTCAAATTCAATAAATGGAGTGGCAAAGCTGCATACAGAGATTTTAAAGACCAGAATATTCCCTCACTTTTTTAAGTTATTTCCTGAAAAATTTAAGAATGTAACTAACGGAATAACCCCAAGGCGCTGGCTTAAAACTGCTAATCCTCTTTTATCCGGTTTGATTACAGATAAAATCGGCGAAAGCTGGGTAAAGGAATTAAACCATCTTCGCAAACTCGAAAAATTAATTGACGACCATGAGTTTAGAGAAAATTGGCGAACATCAAAATGGCTCAATAAAAAACTGCTGATCGAGTATATTGAGAAAGAACATCCGATAAAAGTAAATCCAGAATCAATGTTTGATGTTCAGGTAAAAAGACTGCATGAGTATAAAAGACAGCTTTTGAATGTTCTCCACGTTATAACTTTATATAATCGTATAAAAGATAATCCTAAAATTGACATAGTGCCCCGGACAATTTTGTTTGGAGGTAAGGCAGCGCCTGCTTATACCACAGCTAAATTAATTATAAAGCTGATTAACAGCGTTGCTGATGTAATTAACAACGATGCAGATGTAGGGGATAAATTAAAAGTTGCATTTCTTAAAAATTATTCGGTTACACTTGCCGAAAAAATTATAACGGCAGCCGATCTTTCCGAGCAAATCTCAACCGCAGGTTTTGAAGCTTCGGGTACCGGTAATATGAAGTTTGCACTGAACGGTGCATTAACTATAGGCACAATGGACGGTGCTAATATTGAAATCCGCGAGGAAGTTGGTGATGAAAATATCTTTATCTTCGGGCTTTCGGCTGATGAGGTAGTTAATCTGAAACAAAATGGTTACGATCCGCTCGAGTATTATGAAAAGAATGCAGACCTTAAGCGTGTAATTGATATGATCGCCGCTAATTATTTTAATAAAAGTGAACCCTGCATCTTTGATTCTTTAATTGAATCTTTGCTGAATGTTGATTATTACTGCCTGTTAGCAGATTATGATTCATATATAAAAACCCAGGACGAAGTTAGTGCTTTGTATCTGAACCAAAAAGAATGGTCAATAAAATCAATAACAAATGTTGCAAGGATTGGCAGGTTCTCCAGCGATCGTTCGGTGAAAGAGTATGCCGAGAAAATTTGGCATGTCAAGCCGGTGAAAGTTGACATTACTTTGGAAGAAAAAAAATCTTCTTTAAAGTAACTATTTGAGCGCTGCAAAAGTCTAATCCGGTGAAATCAATAACATTACAACAAATTGTAAACGAGGGAATAAAATGAAAGACAAATTTTTTGTTTGGATGCTATTGTTCCTTGCCGGAATGATCATATCTTCACATACATTTGCTGATTCAATTGTGAAGACGTATGATTACAAAGACTTTACAGCAGTTGAAGCCGGTTACGCCATGAAGCTAAATATTACTCAGTCGGATACTTATGGTATTGAGATAAAAGCCGATGAAGAAGATTTTAAATATTTGAAAGTCAAACAGGACGGAGAGAGATTAAAAATCTATATTGATAAATCGAGCTTTCGTGCACGCGGCGATATTTTAGTTAGAATTAAAATGCCTGCACTTACCGGCTTGGCGTTGAGCGGCGCTTCGAGAAGTAAAATTTCTATGAATATTTCAGGAGAGTCTTTCAAATCCAGTCTGTCAGGCTCATCTTATCTCGAAGGTTCATTAAAATGCAGCGACTTAAATCTTTCCCTCTCGGGTGCCAGCAAAGTTATTTTAGAGGGAAACGGAAATAATTTGGATATTAAAGCTTCGGGAAGCAGCAGCATAAAGATGAAAGATTTTTCAGCCGTAGATGTAGACTGCTCACTCTCAGGCTCTTCATCCACAGTTGTGAATATGAAAGGAATTTTGGATGTAGCCCTTAGCGGCGCCTCAAAAGTAGTTTATTATGGCGATGCCAAATTAGGAAAAACAAAATTTAGCGGCAGCTCATCTATTTCAAGAGGCGAGTAATTTATTAACTCACCTTACGCAAATAAATTGAACTCTCAAATGAGTCCTTTGAACAACCCCCCGCCCCCCTTCTCTTGGTAAGAGAAGGGGGTGAGGGGGATGAGTTTTTCGTATGAACGAGAATTTTTACGTAACATGAGTTATTAAATAACCATTTAGGTAATGAAGGCAGCTAACTGTGCGGCAGTGTGCTGCCTTTTTATTAATGAGGCGTATCTAAAAATGTC
>CAZTDB010000430.1:0-3116 GCA_964612385.1 uncultured Ignavibacteriaceae bacterium | reverse complement strand
TGCATGGCATACACCATGTAGCCCAAAAATCGATGAGATATATTTTACCGAGCATTTTATTTTTTGAATATTTTACATCCGGATTATCGAGCGATGCAATTTTATAATCCGGAACAGGATTTCCATTTGAAATTGCACTTTCGGGATTCATCACCTTTGCGCTCTTTGCAATTTGTGTATCGCCATAATCTTTCATGAGTGCTGTATAATATTTTTTTGCATCCTCAGTTTTTTCGGTATAGTGTGCTTCGGATAAAAGCATGAACAATGAAAACGCTCGTACGTTTCGATCCGGATTTTCCTCAACAACACGATGAATGTAGCCTAAATTATTCTTTGCAAATACAACTCCAAGCAATTGGGGATCGTAAGACCAAAACAACGATGAGGGTTCGATTTCAGAGAAAGCGTTGTCTACAATACTATCATTAATGGCAGGTGAATTAAAAAGCTGCAAAGTTAGGTAGCTTGTATAAAGCATTTTTCTGATAACAGGATTTTTTTCTGTACTTAATTGCTCTTCTAAGCGATGTACATCTGCGCTCCAATCAATATCGGGCATTCGTCCGCCGCTTTTATTATACTCAGTGAAAAATTTTTTTCTTCTTTCAACATTCTCATTGTAAATTTTATATATGCTCTCATCGAAAGAATTTTCTTCATGAAATACTATTTCAGGTCTAACATCGCTGCGTTTTAGTTTTGCCGGGTCGAATGTGACAACAGCTTTTCCTTTTTCAGTAAAGATAACCGAGCGGTAATCGCCCCCACCGTCAGGTTCGTATTCGGATGCTAATGTTCCGTTAACGCTTCGACCGTTCTTTTCGATTCCTAAAAGCTGATAGGCAAATTTAATTTTCCGTGTGGGAAATTCTGCAACGAATAATCCATCTTCGGTTTTAGTCATCTGGACGGCGGACTTAAAATCGAAATCGTTAAAGTCACCTATTATAGATACTCTTTCTATTTTATCGTAATATTGATTTAGGCTTAACTTAACGTCAATCGATATTTCACGGCTGCCATCGGCAATAATCGGTATCTCATAAAGACTATGATCAACCCCCGTGAGGTGGAGAAAAAAGAATCCGTTTTGATTGATTGTAACTTGAAAATTCCCTGAAGTATCGACAGTTGTTTTGAGAAATGGTTTTTCATCCAGTGAAGCCTTTACCGTAACATCGGCTCTTTTCATCGGTAAAGAATCGTAGCCTAAAACTTTCCCCTTTACAATAACCTGTGCGTTCAGAAAGCATGAAAAATATAAGAACGCTCCAAATACTAAAATCGATTTCATTAGGTCTCCTAAAATGTTAGAGTTGCACTCGATAAATTTCTGTATATTTAATTATAAAAATTCAGAATTTGAGTTTAAAGTTAAAATTTCTAGTACACTATTAAAAAATAGCCGCAGCAAAAATAAGCAACTGTGAGAAAAAACATATTCTTAGCGTCAATAATTTCATTAGCAATTTTTCTTGCATTGATTCTTGTATTTGGACTACTTGAGAAAAAAAGCCTTGAAGAGCCTGAAACAACCTCATTAGATAAAGTTGAAAAGGTGGAGAATCTTCTCAATAATTCTTCTTTTGAAAAGGAATTTTCAGAAACTAACGATTGGAGTTTGAAAATAAGCGGGGATGAAACCTCTGCCGGATTTGACCCGCTAATTATTTATGAAGGAGACTTTAGTTTCGGATTTAGAAGCATTGATAACAGCTCAATTGCCTTTGTATATCAAAAGATAAATCGATTAGAAGCCGATAAGAAGCTTTCACTGTTGGGGTTTATTAAAACTCAGGATTGCGACTCAGCCCGTTTTGAAATCGAATTATATCACAAGGATTCATTGCTTATACGCGGCTATTCTGATCCGGCTAGTCAAACAACAGATTGGCAGGAGTACAATGCATGGGTTAAAACTTATCTCCCTTACTCATCGCAACCCGACGAATTGGAAGCAGTAATTAAGTGTGTTATCTATGGTAAGGGAAATGCGTGGTTCGATAAAGTAAGAGTTTATTCAATTCCGCTTGATGAATCGATTTACGATTTACGATCTTATTTTAAATAGACAAGCATCATGAAAAAAAACAGATTATCATTTCTGATGAAGCATAAAAAAATTTTTATACAAAATTATTTTTAACAAATGATATTTTTAAATCCAACAGTACTTTTTGGCTTATTAGCCGCATCTATTCCGGTTGTAATCCATCTTTTAAATCTAAGAAAACTAAAGCGGATAGAATTCAGCACTCTTACCTTTCTGAAAGAGCTTCAAAAGAATAAAATAAGAAGGGTGAAGCTGAAGCAATGGCTGCTTCTTGCTTTAAGAATGATGATCATTTTGTTATTCGTTATGGCTTTTGCACGCCCTACGCTTGAAGGACTGGTTATTGGCGGAACAACCTCGGCAGCGAAGACAACTGCAGTATTTATTTTAGACGATACCTTCAGCATGTCCGTAATCGATCAGCAAGGCTCTTACTTCAATCATGCAAAGGAATCCATTAAGGATTTATTAAATCAGCTTAATGAAGGAGATGAAGCAGCACTGATTCTTGTTTCGCAAAGAAATGAAGAAGTTGTTCTTACAAAAAACCGGCAGGAGTTTGAGTCTCTGTTATCCTCTTTGGAATTATCTTACTCAACAGGTACGGTGCACCAAGCTATTATAAAAGCGGCAGAAATTTTATCCGCATCAAAAAATTTTAACAAAGAGATTTATGTGTTCTCCGATTTTCAGGAAGGTTCGCTGGGAAAATCCGGGACACTGACAGACCTTGGGCAATTGTTGGATGAAAAAGTGAAAATTTATTCTTTTAACTATTCCGGCAAAGATGTATTCAACGCAGGTATTGATGCGGTAACTGTTAATTCACAAATCTTTGAAAAAGATAAATCGGTGAACTTTAGCATTACAGTTACAAACTACTCAAATCAGACAATAAATAATGCTGTAGTTTCATTATTCATCAATGGAGAAAGAAGCTCGCAGCAAAGTATTACGCTGAATGCCGGCGAATCAAAAATTCTTTCGATGGATGCCGCGGTTAAAAGCACCGGATTCATTGATGTATTTGCCGAAATAGAAGACGATGAAATCCTTCACG
>CAZTDB010000429.1:0-3129 GCA_964612385.1 uncultured Ignavibacteriaceae bacterium | reverse complement strand
AGGTAATCCTAATCTCAACAAATCGTTTTTATAATTTTTATCAGAAAAATATTCGGATACGGCACTGCCAAAACCACCGCTGAGAACGCTTTCTTCAACCGTAATAATTTTGTTATAGCGCTCAACTACGTTATCCAGCATTTCAGTGTCAAGAGGTTTCACAAATCGAGCATTTATAACTTCGCATCTCATTCCGTCAGTCTCAAGCTTGTTTGCAGCTCTTAAAGAATAATCCACCATTGAACCTACGGCAATTATTACAGCATCATTTCCTTTTTTTATCCGTTCACTTTTTCCAATTTCGTACATTTCAAAACCATTTTTTATTTCAACTCCAAGTGCAGAGCCGCGCGGATATCTAAGCGCAATGGGTCCTTGCTTATAATTCACCGCAGTATATAACATGTTCCTCAGCTCGGCTTCATCTTTAGGAGCCATGATTACCATGCCTGGAATCATTCTAAGATACGATAAGTCGAATGATCCATGATGTGTCGGACCGTCAGAGCCAACCAAGCCTGCCCGATCTAAAACAAAAACAACATGCAGCTTTTGCAGCGCAACATCATGAATCATTTGATCAAATGCTCTTTGAAGAAAAGTTGAATAAACAGCTACAACAGGTATGATTCCTTGAGTAGCTAATCCTGCTGCAAAAGTAACCGCATGTTCTTCAGCGATGCCTACATCAAAATAATTTTTAGGAAATTCTTTTTGAAGATATTCAAGACCGGTTCCATCCGGCATAGCAGCGGTAATTCCAACAACTTTTGGATTGTCCTTAACTATTTCCACTAATGCGTGTCCGAAGATAGAAGTATATGAAGGAGGTGTGTTAGCTTTTTTGAGAGCCATTCCGGTTACTTTATCAAAGGGTGTTGACGCATGCAGTTTTTGAATATGACCTTCAGCGGGTTTATAGCCTTTCCCCTTTTGTGTAATCACATGAATTAATATCGGTCCTTTTAGATCTTTGACCTGCTCAAATATCCGGACGAGTAAATGTATATTATGTCCGTTTATTGGTCCGAAATATCTAAATCCCAAAGCCTCGAACAACATACCCGGTGTAATTACCGCTTTAATTCCACCTTCAAGCCGGGCTGCAATTTTTCTTAATCTATCGCCGAACTCGTCTAATTTTCCTGTTAAGTCCCATATTTGAGCTTTGAATCTGTTATAATCCGGATGAGCTATCATTTCAGTAAAGTAATTTGAAATCTGCCAAACGTTTGGAGCAATAGACATACGATTATCATTAAGCACAACAATTAAATCGGATTTAATCAAGCCTGAATTATTCATTGCTTCGTAAGCCATACCGCCTGTCATAGCACCATCGCCAATTATCGCAACCACTTTTCTTTTTTCATTTTTTAGATCTCTTGCTACCGCCATACCTAATGCAGCAGAAATTGAGGTGGAAGCATGTCCGGCTCCAAAAGTATCGTATTCACTTTCGCTCCGCTTTAGAAAGCCGCTGATACCGTTTAACAGCCGGATAGTTTTTAGCTTATCTTTTCTGCCGGTTAAAATTTTGTGCGGATAAGCTTGATGACCGGTATCCCAAACTACAAGATCTTCGGGGGTATTAAAAACTTTATGAACTGCAACCGCAAGTTCAACTGTGCCGAGACCACCGCCGAAATGTCCTCCTATTTCAGAAATTGTATCGATTAAAAATTCTCTTATGTCAGAACACAAAATCTTTAATTCGGAAACATCAAGCTTTTTTACATCATTAGGATTATTAATCTTCGAGAGGACTTTATACTTTTCACTAATACTCATTTATTACTCCGGTTATTATTCTTCGCTATCGTCTTCTTCAGGCAAAGAAATATCTTCCAGCTTCTTTTTTAATTTGGTTACTTTTAATTCAGCATCTTTTAACTTATCCACGCAAAGTTTTGATAAGGTGATTCCTTCTTCAAAAAGGGTGATTGCATCTTCTAACTTTAAGTTATTGCTTTCTAAAAGTAATGAGATATCTTCAAGTCTTTTTAGGTTTGCTTCGAAACTATCTTTAACGATTTTCTTTGCCATTTAACTTTACTTCAAAATGATTACAAACTTCAATGAATGTGGTGCACAAATATAATTATTAAGGAGTTACCAAACTGTTATTTTTTAGCTTCCACTTCAATTGTACCATCATAAAAAGTTAATTGAGCCGTTTTGTCTAAATTAATATTTTTAGCTCGCTGCACAAAATGGGAATTCTGCTTAACTAATACAAAACCTTTCTTAAGAGGCTTGTTAATATCATGTGCTTCGATCTTATTTATGGTTAACGTCAATTTGTTATTATTCGATAGAATAATTTTATCCATATTTTGAATTAGTCTATATGTCTGATTATCAAGCGTTTGTGCATTTCTTCGAATTAGATCGATAGGAATTCTAAATCCGTATGATTCAATCGACTTATAAATGCGGCTGTTAAAATTACCTATTAAATTCATCATATCCTGGTATGAATTATCTATAAAATCGCTTATGAAGGTAAAGTATTCGTCTTTGTCCGGAGTTGCAATTTCCATAGCTGCCGAGGGAGTTGGTGCACGCAGATCGGCGACAAAATCTGCAATTGTAAAATCAATTTCATGCCCTATGCCTGTGATAATCGGATATTTAGAATTGTAAATTGCGCGCGCAACAATTTCTTCGTTAAAAGCCCAAAGATCTTCAATCGAACCGCCGCCGCGCCCTAAGATAATAAAATCCAAATTGGGATAGCGGTTAAGCCGTCGAATGCTATCCACTATATCTTCAGCAGCACCACTTCCCTGAACTTTTGCAGGCATAATAACTAATTCAACCAAAGGAAATCTTCTTTCGGCTACACTAATCATATCTTTTAATGCTGCACCGTCGATTGCAGTAATTATCCCAATCTTTTGTGGAAATTCAGGAATAGGTCTTTTATGCTCGATGTCAAATAATCCTTCAGCCGCTAACTTTTGTTTTAACTTTTCGAATGCTGCTTGAAGGTCTCCGATTCCAGCAGGTTTTAATGATCTAACATCAAGCTGATAATTACCGCGAGGAGGATAAACGGTAATTCTGCCGAAAGCATGAACTTGCATTCCATCCTGCGGAGTAAAAAAAACATAGTTATTCAATCCC
>CAZTDB010000428.1:0-3133 GCA_964612385.1 uncultured Ignavibacteriaceae bacterium | reverse complement strand
TTTCTTGAATTCGGCGTTCGGTTTTATCACTCCCGAATTTGATGTTAACGATCTTGGATTCTTATGGAGGTCTGATGTTGTTAATTGGCATATAGGTGCCGGCTACCAATGGACTGAACCAACAGATTTCTACAGATACATCGAATTAGGCGGTGCGGTTTTTCAGAATTTAGATTTCGATTGGAATAGAACATGGGAGGGAATATTTCATTTCGGATATTTTCAATTTTCAAATTATTACAGCGTAAATTGGAATGCTGCTTACAATCCGCAAACTATAAATAATCGAAGAACTCGCGGCGGTCCGTTGATGCTCAACACACCGGGTTATCAATTCAATCTTTACTTGCGCAGCGACGATCGAAAAAATTGGGTGCTTAATTTGGGCGGATTTACTTATCAATCCGATCATCAGCGGCAATGGGAAATAAGCTCAGGAATAGAGCTGAGACCGGCAGACAATTTCACGTTCAGCATCAGCCCTTATTATTCACGCAATAATAACTATGCTCAGTATTTAACAACTGTTTCCGACGAATTTGCTGCGGCTACTTTTGGTAATCGTTACATATTTGGTGAATTGGATCAAAAAACATTCGGTGCCGGCATTAGAATGAATTGGACTTTTACTCCGCAGTTAAGTTTGCAGCTTTATGTGCAGCCATTAATTTCATCCGGAAATTATATGGCTTTCAAAGAATTGGCAGCACCCAAAACATTCAGCTTCAACCGTTACGGAGAAGGAAATTCTTCATTCGATAATGTAAACTATATTGCCGACCCTGACGGTGACGGACCGGCGGGCAAAATAGAAATCGGTAATCCTAATTTTAACTTTAAATCTTTACGCGGCAATGCTGTTATTCGATGGGAATATCTTCCTGGCTCTGTATTATATTTTGTTTGGACACAAACAAGATCCGACTTTGAGAATACGGGCGATTTCCAATTCGCACAATCTTTCGACAGGCTGCTTGATGTTAATCCCGAAAATATTTTCATGATAAAATTTACATATTGGTTTAACCTCTAACATAACTCTTCTTCTTACAATCGTACCTCAAGCGGAAGGGATCTAACCGTAGACTCTTCCGTTTTTTTTGCTTTTCTGATGCAATTTTTTGTTAGTATTATTAATTTGACTTTAGAGATTTATAGTACTAAATCACAGAACAATCTTTAGCGCTTATAATAGATCCTAAATAACTTGGATACATTCTATCAAATTAAAAAAAGAAATTTATGAGGTTTTAAATGAGAGTAACCTTAATAAAACTAATCGCCTTTCTGCTTGTTATAAGCTCTGTACAAATTATTCCTCAAAAAAAGAAATTTACTTTAGAGGATATGTACTCCATTTCTTCGATATACGGTCGCTCTCTCAGCGGTGTAAAGTGGATTGAAGGCGGAGAAAAGTTTTCATTTTTGAAATCGGAGCCTAATTCAAGACGTCCTTCTATTTTCGTACATGATGTAAATACAGGTGACGAACAATTACTCGTTTCAGCAAATGAATTAAAATTAAGCGATGATGCCGAACCCATAATAATAAGAAATTACGAATGGTCTCCTGATGAACGATACATCTTGTTTACCGGAACTCTAAGAGCCCGCTCGATTAAATCCGGAGGTACATTTTATTTGTATGATATAAATACAAAAAAACTTTCAGTACTTGCCGAATCCGAATTAGAGCAGCTAAATGCATCGTTCTCTCCAGACGGGAGGAAGCTTGCATTTGTTAGAAGCAATAATTTATTTGTAACCGATATTGAAACGAAAAAGGAAAAGCAGCTTACCTTTGACGGCAGCGATGTAATTCTTAACGGTCACTTTGATTGGGTTTATGAAGAAGAGTTTAAAATAATTGTAGGCTATGACTGGTCTCCCGATTCAAAGCATATTGCATTTTGGAGATTAGACCAATCGGATGTTCCGGTAATGAAAATAGCTGTGTGGGATTCACTCTACGACAAAATAGAAGAGATGAGATATCCTAAAGCCGGTATGAAAAATTCATTAGTTCAGATTGGTGTGGTAAATATCGAAAATGCTAATACTGTATGGATGGATATTGGTAACGAAACAGATATTTATATTCCGCGCATAAACTTTTCTTCCGATCCCAACATTCTTTTCATGCAGCGATTAAACAGGCTGCAAAACAAGCTTGATTTGCTCTCGGCTGATATTCAAACCGGTTCAACAAAAATAATTTTAACCGAAACGGACACCGCATGGGTAAGTGTATTCAATGATCTTCACTTCTTAAATGATCGAAAGCATTTCATCTGGTTTTCAGAACGTGATAATTTTAAGCATTTTTACTTATATGATTTCTCGGGTTTACTCGTAAATCAAATTACAAGCGGTAATTGGGAAGTCGATAATCTATTGTTCGTCGACAAGAATGATCCTAAAGTTTACTATACATCAAATGAAAGAGGAACAATCTATACAGATCTTTACTCAATAAAATTAGACGGTACGGATAAACGTAGATTGACACACGAAGCGGGAAATCATTCGATTGACTTTTCATCGGGCGGACAGTATTACATTGCTAGATATTCTAATGCTAATTCACAGGCAGCTACTTCAATTTATAATAATACGGGGGAAAGAATAAGAGAAATAATATCGCCGGATAATTCTTTCTTTAATGAGTACGCATTATCAGAAATAGAATTTTTAAAGTTTGAAACTTCAGACGGAGTAGAACTAAATGCCGTCATGATGAAGCCGCCGGATTTTAACGAGAATGAAAAATATCCTGTGCTTATTTATAATTACAGCGGACCCGGATCTCAAAGAGTGGTTGATACTTGGCTTCCTAATATGTGGAATCAAGTAATGACGAATAACGGTTATATAATTTTTATGATAGATAACCGCGGCACCGGCGGGCGCGGTAAAGCTTTTAAGAATATTGTTTATAAAAATCTCGGGCATTGGGAAGTAAATGATATGATTGAAGGAGTCAAATATCTCGCATCTTTACCGTACGTTGATTCTGAAAGAATAGGAATTTGGGGTTCCAGCTACGGCGGTTATATTGCGGCTCTCGCAATTCTTAAAGCTGCTGATTATTTCAAAGCTGCAGCGGCGAGCGCTTTAGTTTCACACTGGAAAT
>CAZTDB010000427.1:0-3134 GCA_964612385.1 uncultured Ignavibacteriaceae bacterium | reverse complement strand
CTGCTTGATGAAAATTCTTTAAGGTTATATTGGATAACTGCGGAGGTGTCTTTGGAGAAGAAAAGCAAGAAATCGTTAAACGCTTTAAGTTCTTTTTCATAATACAACTCGTAAAAATCAAGGTAACCTGCATTAGTAATAGATGTTGTAGTGATTTTCATTCCCACTACGCTTCTGTTTTCCGGTAAAGCTCCATCGAAGGAAGTTTCTATTGTATGTTCCTTCCCGGCAACATAGCTGGTACCGCCATAACCAAGAAGTAATTGTGAGTGAATCTGCTGAACATTTTCAGTCACTTGTAAAGTAAAGGGATCTGCCGATCCGTTTATAAATCTTATTCGATATCGTATAGGGAAAGATTCAATTCTTCCGTCAAGTTTGATCGGCGGAAAAGTGTAGGAATTTTTGGAGGGAGTGAAATCCTGCCCTAAAAATATTCTGCCGGTTTTTCCAATATTAACCTTGTCTTCTTCCCATGCTTCAAATGCTTTTGTAGATGGCTGTAAATAATATGAATCTTCTTTAAGTCCCGGCTTACTCTGAATCCTCTTTCCCTGTCCGCCGCCTGAGGTAATCCAATAATAATTTTCGTTTGAGTAAAGATGAAAATACCGGTTAATGTTTTTAGCAGCGGAATCGTAATCCCAGAAATGATTTCCTCTCCCGTAGAACAGGATGTAATCGTTCTCATCAAACTTACCGTCATCTTCACCTACGATTAGGATTGCATTTTCAATCAGATCCACCGGTCTTGGTAGCACAACTTTTTCGGGGAGCATTTTCCCGCCGTTGTTATAAATTTTTATCGTACGTGGATCCACAGTATTCGGGTCTATTCCGAATGAAGTCAGCATTGATCTGGTAATTCTATAAATACCTTCCTCGGGCGCTTCAAATCTTACCCACTTACCGCTGGAGAGCACACTGTTTGTTTGAATTTTATTTAGTGCATTTTTGCTGCTTTCAATTTTCCAATTCTTTGCGGTTTGATAATTCAAAACTGCATCTTTTACAAATTCATCCGCGGGTTCACTCGATATTTGCTGCTGTGCGGTAAAATTTATTTTAAAAAGAATTTTAGTGTAGAGCTTTATCGTATTTCTCTGTGGTTCAAATTCGATGGGGAAAATCCGGATAGTTTGAACCAATAAATCTCTAACTAAACCTGCTTCACCGAATGTGACTAAGCTATTTTGCGGCGTGTAATTAAAATAATCTTCATCAACTATATACTCGGGTACCGGTAAACCGTTTTGCTTAACAATCTTAGGAAGCGGTACGGGTCTGCCGGTTTTTTCAATAACATTATAGCTTAATATTTCGATTGTGTTACCGTACTCCGAAGGAATCCCGATATTGAATCTTCTTTCCGGAATTGAAGGCATGCCTGAACCGGATTCTGTTGACAAATATCCGTTGTTGAGAACAAAGTTAAAATATTCGCTTCTGTTTAAAATTACTTTTGAAGTATCAGTTAATGAAAGCGTGTACTCAATAAGAATAAAATTCAAGTCGGATGAAATAATTCGCAGGTCATTCCGGGAAAAGATCGGCATGCAAATTAAAAGAATGATTATAGAGATTTTGCTTTTCATACTAATATTTTAATGATTACTAAATTACGAATTATAATCTAAGAGTTCGATATAACTTGTAATCTCTTTTTGATTGTAGCAAAAATCTCTATTTCTTCTCCTAAAATTTGTTCGAAATTTAGTTAATGCTAAACTAAAGAATCAAGTCAATTATATAAGTTTTTATTTTAAGCAAAAAGGGTGAAGAACCGGTTAAATCTTAAAGCCCTAGCATATCCTTTTTTTCTTTCAACGCATTTATACAAAGCTCGATATGTTCATCAAGGGGTATTCCCAATTCTTCAACCCCAACGTAAATATCTTCACGCGATACGGTTCTGGCAAATGCTTTATCCTTTAACTTCTTCTTAACAGATTTCACTTCGACTTCGGAAATGGTTCTATTTGGTCTTACATAAGCAACAGCGGTCAAAAATCCGGCTAGTTCATCGCATGCAAATAAAACTTTCGATAAAAGCGAATCCCTTGCAACACCCGAATAATTTGCATGAGAAAGTATCGTCCTTCTAAATTCTTCTCCGAATCCTTTTTTTTTTAATATCTCAGAGCCTTTGAAGGGATGGTCGGCTTCCGTTGGATACATTTCATAATCGAAATCATGCAAGAGCGCAATGTTTCCCCAGTAGTTCTCATCCTCATTGAATTTTTTAGCATAAGCTCTAACGCAAGCTTCCACCGCATAAGCATGCTTTAACAGGCTGTCGGATTTGGTGTATTCTTGAAGAACGCTTAAACAGTAATCTCTATTTCGCTCATTATTGTCCATTAAGTAACTCCTCAGAATTTATAAACAATTTTATCATGAAAGATAGAACAATTTTAATCTCAAAATTATTTTAAGCAATACCCGGATTGAAAGACGGACATACATTAGCCAAAACACACTGCAAACATTTAGGTCTTCTTGCTATACAAATGCGTCTGCCGTGCGAAGCTAATAAGTGAGAAGATAAAGTCCAATCATCATTCGGCAACAGCTCTTTCAATCTATACTCAATTTTCTCCGGATCAGTAGAATCAATAAATCCTAACAGTTTTGACAACCTCCGAACATGAGTATCAACTGCGATGGCGGGTATTCCAAAAGCGTTTCCCGCAACAACAGAAGCTGTCTTACGTCCAACACCGGGAAGTGTAGTTAAGATGTCAAAGTCTGCAGGAACTTTACCTTTATGCTTTTCTACTAATTCATTACAGCAGAGTTTTATACTCTTTGCTTTCTGCCGGTAAAAACCCGTTGAGAAAATATCTTTCTCTAATTCTTCGTCGGACGTAATCAAAAAATCTTTTGGTGATTTATATTTTTTGAAAAGAGTATTCGTAACGATGTTTACTCTTTCATCCGTGCACTGTGCAGAAAGAATTGTTGCAACTAAAAGCTGAAACGGATTTGAGTATTGGAGCGCCGATTTTGCGCCGGGATATTCTTCCTTCAGCAGTTCAAGAATTTTGAGGGCACGTTTCTTTTCAGATTTTAACTGCATCTTTATTATATGCTGGATGATTTATTTGTAATCTCTCAACAGGAATGTTATTTAA
>CAZTDB010000426.1:0-3141 GCA_964612385.1 uncultured Ignavibacteriaceae bacterium | reverse complement strand
AGATAAAATTAAAACTCCTTTGCTCCTTCTTCACGGTGCTTCAGATACAAACGTACCACCGGGTGAAAGCATTCAAATGTTTACAGCTCTGAAGCTGTTAGGAAAAGAAGTAGAATTTGTAGAAGTTGCCGGGCAGGATCATCACATCATGGAATACAACAAAAGAAAACAGTGGACAAAAACTATCATTGCCTGGTTCGATAAATATCTAAAAGATCAGCCGGAGTGGTGGAATTCATTATTCTCGAATAAAACGAAAGAATAAATGAAGATAGAGAAGGAAATACTCAGGATAATTAAGGATAAAACTTCCGGTTCGATGGATATTCTTTTTAAGATTAATAATCTGATAAGAAAAAATATTGATGATACAGAGTTGATAATTCAATTACTTAATAGCCGGAAAAAAAATCTTTTATCCTTCGGAGCAATAATTAAATATCTCAAGAAAATTAACGCTGTTAAAAATAATCGTACCAAGCTAATAGAATTTATTTCTGAAATTGAGAGGCAATACCAGAATAAATATCAGAAGCTGTATCTAAATGCTTCGGACACTCTACAGAATATTTCGATATTCCTTACCATTTCAAACAGCAGGACTATATATGAAATTATCAAATTACACTTCAAAGAAAAGCAAAATATTAAAGCGGTTGTTTGCGAATCGCGTCCTAATTATGAAGGCAAAATTTTAGCTAAAAAATTTTTACGACTTGGAATTAAAACTGAGCTGATTACCGACGCAATGCTTGCAGAAAAAATTCCACAGGTTGATGCTGTTATTATCGGTGCAGATACAGTAACCAGCAGCGGAGATGTTTATAACAAAATCGGAAGTAATGCAGCAGCTATTATTGCAAACTATTTTACAATTCCTTTTTACGTTTTCGTCACAAGAGAGAAATTCAGTAAAGCAAATCGATTCAAGAATAAATATGGAGATGCTCTGGAGATATGGAAATTTAGCAATCCGGATCTAAAATTAGATAACAGATATTTCGAGAAGATTGATAAAAAATTAATTACAAAAATTTTTACTGATTAAACTATAACTCTTTGTTTGCTCTTGATATTAAATCTAATGGTCAGCATGGCTGCAGAAGATGTTAAGCCTATTAAAAATCCGTACCAAACACCTTGAACACCAAGATTGAATTCAAAAGCCAACAAGTAACCGATTGGTAAAGCTAAAACCCAATATGAAAAAAAAGTAATTATGGTTGGCCATTTCACATCGGTTAAGCCTCTCAATATGCCGATGCCCACTCCTTGAACACCATCGGAAAGCTGAAACAATGCGGCAATTATTAAAAGAGAAGATGCAATTTCGATGACGGGTGCTTCGTTAATGTATAGAGTTGGTAAAAAATTTCTCAAAACTATAAATGTAATGCCTGCACTTCCCATTATACCTGCACCGAGGATGAGTGCAGTAAAACCGGCTTTTCTAACTTCAGAGGTATCCCCTCTTCCCACTGCATTACCCACACGAATTCCGCCGGCTGCAGATATTCCAAGCACTGCCATAAAAGAAATAGAGGCAAGATTTATTGCAATCTGATGAGCTGCAATCTGATATGTGCCTAACCATCCAATCATTATTACTGCGAAGGAAAAAGCACCGGTCTCAAAAAAATATTGAAAGCCACCGGGTAAACCCAATCGTAAAATTTTCTTGATCCACACTCCATTTCTATCCCGGAAATGAAATCTCAAATCAAATCGAGTGAATTTTGATGAATTTTTAACGTAATAGAATAAAGAAAATCCTAAAAACAGTCGCGAAATTAATGTGGCAATGCCTGCACCATCTAATCCAAATGCCGGAACACCGAGATTGCCATAAATAAATACCCAATTTGAAAATGCATTAACTATGTTGGCAAGCAGTGCTAAAATCATCGCGGGTTTCATTATTGAAAACCCTTCAATAAATTGCTTGTATGTTTGAAAAAACATGAGTGGTATTATAGATAAACCTATGAGCTTAGTGTAGGATGTAGCTTCTTTTACAACTGCCGGCGGCTGGTTAAAATATCTGAATAGTTCCGATAAGAAAATTATGATCGAAGTAAGAATAATACCGAGCACAATATTTATTAGAATTGATTGCCTGAATATTACACCGCACTCATCCAATTTTCCTGCACCGACAGAAATTGCTACGAGCGGCGTAACGGCATTCGAAACTCCGAAACCTATTACCATAATTAATATAACGATGCTGTTAGCTAATGAAGCGGCAGCTAAGGGAGTAGCTCCGATTTCACCAACCATGATACTGTCTACCACTCCCATCATAATAAACCCCAATTGACCGATTATTACAGGATAGGCAAGCACAAAAGTTCGTTTGATATGTTCTTTATATGTCATACCCAAAAATGTTTCCGCAAATATAGCGTAAGATGTGTTTATCAAAAAAATATTATGCGTAAATAAATGATCTTATTAGGATTTTGAGGCATGAAAATTATTTGAAGAAAGACTTCGCTTTTCTCAGCTAAAAAAATATTCTAGCGAAGTCTTTACAAGGAATCAATTACTTGACTGGAAGAACTATAACCAGCCGTAAAAAGTTTCCGAAGTTGAGGTACTTTCCCGCTGCTGAAAATTGACGTAAAAGTTAGAGCACATTTTTCTAACTCTTTCACTTTCGTCAAATCTTCCCGCTTGTTTCACAGCAAAAATTCCAACTGGATTTCCGATTTTATACAAAGACAATGCAGCTATTATGCGGGCATCTTCACTCTTTTCGGAATGGAGCATCTTCATCAAGGGAATTACTGCGTTGGATGCTTTAAGTTCGCCTAACATGAATGCACAGCTTGTCCTCAAGCCGTAGTTATCTGAATTAAGTCCTACTAACAAATTTGCTATTGCATCTTTGTAATGTGTTTTTTTGGGACTGCTAGTAAACTTTGAAGATGCAAAACCAATTGTGGAAAGCGCAAAGAGAATTACCAACGAAGTTATGATGAGCTTTTTCATGACTACCTCATGATTTTATTGTTTGAAGTTTACGGTGCTAAACTAAAACAATATTATTGAGTTGAAAATTAGAATGGGACAGAAGGCATTAACTATAGATAGATAGTTCTTTATAAGTGCGGATGAAAAATACTAATGCTGTTTCTA
>CAZTDB010000425.1:0-3149 GCA_964612385.1 uncultured Ignavibacteriaceae bacterium | reverse complement strand
TCCCGAACGTTGTAGGTTCTCCCAAAGGGATTCTTCGAAAAGTCCTGCCCCCGCTACTAAGAAAATCTATTCTTATTTGATTGGGCTTTTTTATTTTAAACATTAAAAGCTACAGCATTATATATCTTAAAGCAGTATAGCCACGCCAAAAAGGTTAAAAGAATCGAGGCTTTAAGCTTTTTTACACACCAATCTCCCCTCTCTAGAGGGGACAGCAACCTTTTTTTATTTTGTGTGCTTTGCAAAATTAATAAAAGGTGAGTTAATCCCTTTTTGTCCAAAGGATCATTCTGACCTGCCTGTCCGAAATGAAGTGAAGGATGGAGAAGGGAAGTCAAATTGATCCCGAAAACATTCGGGAAAGGGATGTGTTTTGGAACGATTTTTAGGTATGTTATTCCTGTATTATATCTTAAATAAAATCTTGCCAAAAACAACAATATTATTTAGCATATTATTCATTAAAAAGGGCTTGCCATTCGCAAGCCCTTTTAACAAATTTTCAATAATCAACACAATCGGATATGCTTTAGTCAACTACCCTTAGTTTACCGCTTATGGATGATAAATCGCCAACCGGATCTATAATCCTTATTTGAATTGATCCTTCCTGAATCTGCACATTTTGCCAGATGAAGGAATTATTTCTGCCGGGTTGTGAAGAAACTTTATCGGCAATTAAATTCCACGTCATTCCATTATCGGCAGAATATTCAATCGATATTTCGTTTATATCTTTTGATGCTGCCCACTGGATCGCAAAATCACCGCCTTTAACTATGTTTACTCCATCACCGGTTGGTATTAATATTCTCAAAACATTATGATTGAGGTCAAAGTAACTGTCGCTCTGATCGCTGAAGCTTGGATCGGAGGCGTCGTAAACCCTGATACGTGCTAATGAAGAAACAACACTTATATCTGGTAACGTCCAGCGGTATGCCCCGGTTGATGGTGTGACAGGTGTTATCGTAGCCCACGAAACTCCGTTATCGAGTGTATATTCTAATCCCACATTTACTATTCCCACACTAATCCAGGTGATTACAGTATCCGGTGCATTTAATACCGTAATTTTTTCACCGCCGTTCGGGAAAGTCAGCCTTAACAATTTTCCATAATGAATTGAGAAAAAGCCGTCCGATTCATCATAGATTGATTGATCGGATACATCGGTAATTCGAAGTTTGCAGATGTCGGAACTATCGGATTGGATTCTTGGAGTCCACTGTTCGAATATACCGTCAGATGCCGTGTTGTTAACAATTAGATTCCACGAAAAACCGCCGTTTGTAGTATATTCAATCTTTACGCTCTGCACATTGTTTGAAGCCCATCTTATCTCATAGGTATTATTAACAAGCAGATTCTCTCCGCCGTTTGGACTTAAAACTGTTATGCTCTTTGGCGGCGGCTGAGGAGCTACTGTAAAAGTACCGTTGCTTTGATCGCTCGGTGAATTGTCTTCGGCATCGCTTATGCGAATTCTGTATTGAGATGAAGGAATGGAAAATCCTGATTCGTAGTAGCCTGTGCTTGGAATACTTTCCACCAAAATAAACCAATCCTCAGGAAGCAATCCGTTATTTACGGTATATTCTATTTTTACTTTTTCAATTCCCGTTGACGACCAAAGAATTGTACCCGGCTCACCTGCAATTATAACTTCACCGCCATTGGGATAAATAACCTGCAGCGATTGTGCGGGTCTGATGGAGAAAATAGAATTGCTTTCATCCATTGGTTCTCCGTCATCGGCATCGCTAACTCTAATTTTGCATTGAGTTGAATTTATATTCGGAACCGGATTCCATTCATAAGCGCCGGAGTTTTCAACATTATTTTCAATCAGTGACCAGCTTAATCCATTATTAGTAGTCAGCTCAATTTTTACGTTTGTTATACCGGTTGCCGTCCAGGTGATATACTGCGCGGTTCCGCTTTCCCACACCTCATCGCCGTTTGGAGCAAGAACAGTTATGCTTTGAACAGCCTGATTAGTAATTGTAAAGTATGCATCCGAGACATCTGAGGGGGCGCCGTCTAAAGCATCGCTTATTCTAATTCTGCAAAGATTTGAATTGGCAGTTGGAACAACCCAGCTATATGCACCAATACTTTCGGTGCTTTGAATGATAGTTGTCCAATCAGCCCCGCCGTTTGTTGTAAATTCAATTTTTACGAAAGGTACATTTTCTGAAGTCCATGTTATAGTTTGAGTAGTACCTTCTAACCAGATCTCGCCGCCGTTTGGTGAAGTAACAACTATCGATGGCTCAGGTGCAATTGTAAACACGTCATCACTTTCATCAAAAAGATTGCTGTTTGCAGCATCTAAAATTCTTACCTTGCAGTTTGTCGATGGTGTATTCGGAATTTGATTCCAAATATAGAACCCGCTGCTTGGTACACTGGCTGCAAGCGTACTCCAGCTTACTCCATTGTTTGTTGTGAATTCAATTTTAACATTTGTAATGCCTGTGCTTGTCCAGGTTATATTTCGTGAAGTTCCGCTTTCCCAAATCTCTCCGCCGTTAGGTGATGTTACAGTAATATTCTGAACTGCTTCAGTTGAAATTGTAAAATATCCATCGGATAAATCTGAAGGTGCACCGTCTAAGGCATCGCTTATTCTTACTTTGCACAGTTGTGAATTTATTGATGGAACTGTCCAGCTATAAGAACCTGTACTAGCAGCACTTGGTTCAATCGTTGTCCAATTAGCACCGCCATTGCTTGTGAATTCGACCTTTACATTCTCAACATTTTCTGACGTCCATTTTATTGTTTGAGTCGTTCCGGCAAGCCAAACTTCGCCGCCGTTTGGTGAAGTAACAACTATCGATGGCTCAGGTGCAATTGTAAACAGCTCATCGCTTTGATCGATGAAATTGTTTGCAATATCCGTAATCTTCACCCTGCAATTTGTAGAGGGAGTATTCGGAATCGGATTCCAGATGTAGAAACCATTACTAGGGGTACTATTAGTTATTACATTCCAGTTTACTCCGTTATTGGTTGTATATTCAATCTTTACATTAGAAACACCGCTGCTATTCCATGTGATGTTTTGCGAAGTACCGCTTTCCCAAACTTCACCACCGTTGGGGGATGTAACAACAATTCCCTGCTGTGTTTGATTGATTGTA
>CAZTDB010000424.1:0-3149 GCA_964612385.1 uncultured Ignavibacteriaceae bacterium | reverse complement strand
TTTCTGCTGCTAACGGAAAAATAACAGGCAGGGTGGTTGATGCAACACCCGCCGAGCCGCTCCCCGGTGCAAATATTATTATAACCCATATTATCTTATCCGATAATGTTCAGGTTGCAATGGATGTCCAAATCGGTGCATCGGCAGATTTAAACGGATATTATTTCATCTTGAATGTATCTCCCGGCGTATATGTGGTTAAAGCCAGTATGGTTGGATATGGCGCCATTGTTCAGGAATTTGTAAAGATTGAATTGGACAGAACAACCAATCTCGATTTCGAATTAACTCCTGCGGCAATAGAAGTAGAGCAAGTAGTTGTAACAGCAAAAAGCGACCTTGTAAAGCAAGACGTATCAGCTACTCAGGAAATAATCGGAACAGTGCGGCTGCAGCAATTACCTGTAGTAAGAGTTGATGAATTCATTGGAAGCTTGAAAGGCGTCCAGGTTGTAAGCGGTGCACAAGGACACGGCTTGAGCGTTCGGGGAGGTGCAATTCGCGAAACAGACGTCCGCTTAGATGGAATATCATTAAGAGATCCCAGAACTGAAAACTCTTACCTTGCCTTGAATTCTACTTCTATAAAAGAAATTCAAGTACTCACCGGTGGTTTTCAAGCAAAATACGGCGGAGTAAGATCCGGACTGCTTAACGTAGTCACAAAAGACGGACAGAGAGAACGCTACACTGTTTCCATCCGCACAGATATGGCACCTGCTAATCAGAAAAGATTCTTCGGCACTAATCCGTGGAGTGATGAATCATGGATTTACAAAGTATACTCAGGCGAATATGCTATGAGCGGTGTAGCAGCCGGAGATACCACTGTTCCCATTGAATTCAGAAATTTCAGAGGTTGGGCACATGCCAGCACACCCGAAAGAGCATTGGACTCGCTTCAAAAGCTTGAGCTGTGGAAATTTCAACATCCGCAATACCAATTCGGTGATAAGCCTGATATTTTTATTGAGGGAACAATCACAGGACCTTTCCCCGGTTCTTTCATTCCTTACTTCGATGAATTTGCAAACAGAACAACTTTTCTGATTGGTTTTAAGTATGAAAATTCCCGGCTTGCTTTTCCTATCGGACCGCGAAGTAATTATTTGGATTGGAACGGACAATTGAAAATTACTACTCAGCTTCAGAATGATATGCGGCTTTCGATAAATGGCATGATGTCAAAAATAGAAACATCAAGCGGAGGGAGAATCACAAACTATGGCGGTGCTTTGGTTGACCAATCATCAAGCTTTGGCTTTTTAAATAGCACAGAAAGTTCTGTCCGACAGCAGGCAAGTCTTTTAGGCGGATTCAGCCATAACCAAATGTTTAATAAAAGCAGATTGCAATTCTATGACCAACGATACTTTGTTGGCGGGGCAAAGTTTACTCACACTGTTTCGCCAAATGCATTTTACGACCTTGAATTCCAGGTTGGATATACCGATCAGGAATTAAAACCATTTGTAATGGATACAAGCATCGCGGAACATTATGTTAACTTTTACAGCGAGCGAGCTAAAAGAAACTACCGGTACTATGTGCCGAATTACGGGTCCCCTAACGCTTCAACAAATTATGGATACGATGTTCTGAACACCTATACAATGTACGGCGGTCCGCAGAGAATTGATTCCTCATATTCTTATGTATATCAATTGAAAGGCGGATTAACCGCACAGTTAGGAAGACATCATCAAATTGAAGCAGGCTTTTCCGCACAACTGCAAGATTTATTTATTTACACAGGAACGTGGTTCCAATCTCAATTAGCGTACACACCCGATACCTGGCAGTATTATAAAGCAACCCCGCTCGAAATTGGAATCTATGCACAGGATAAATTAGAATTTGAAGGAATGATTTTAAATGCAGGGTTAAGAATAGATTATCTTAATCCGATGAAAAAGGGATTTGTGCTGGGTTTCCCTCTCGACGACGATTATCAAAAGCTGCTCAATGAAATCTACCCTGCTCTTGACGGTGATGCGATGAGCTATGAACGGTGGGTTTTCTTCAGAGCTTTGTTAGAAGATCCGCCGGGTTATCCTAGGGCTGAAAACAAGGTGCAGTTTTATTTGTCGCCGCGAATGGGTGTGTCGTTTCCCATTACTGAAAGCAGTAAGCTTTACTTTAACTACGGACATTTTTACCAAAGACCTGCTACAGCATTCTTGTATAATTTGAATGTGGTACAGGGCGGAGTTGCAGTTCCCACCCCCGGGTTAGATATGGCAAAAACCATTGCTTACGAATTCGGTTATGAACAGATGTTCCTTAATGATTTTATTGTTAATGTAACAGCATATTATAAGGATGTTCGTAATGAACCGCTTGCAAGAACATACATTAATTATTATGCGGATAATCTTGTAACTCAATATTATCCTGATGCCTATCGCGATATCAGAGGAATCGAGCTTCGTTTAGAACGTCCTTTAGGAAAGTTTGTAACATTTAATGCAATGTATGACTATATGCTTCAAAGTTCCGGGCAGTCGGGTTTAGGTCAGGTTTATGAAGATAGGCTGAAAGCGAGAGATAAAGAGCTTCGTTCACCTAATATCACAACCACAGATCCGCGACCTCGCGCCAATGTAAATCTTAATCTTCACACACCGCGCGATTTTGGCCCGGAATTGTTCGGCATAAATTGGCTTGCCGACATTTATACTTCATTCTTTTTTGAGTGGCGCGACGGCGGAAGGTTTTTATGGAATCCAGAGGAACCCGAAGTAAAAAATCATATTTACATCGACGTTGTTGACGAATGGAATATTGATTTTAGAGGATCGAAAACATTTTCCACCCCTTTTGGCAGCATTGAGTTTGTTGTAACAATCAAAAATTTAACAAACAACAAGTGGCTGATACCGGGCAATATGCTTCAAACTCAATATGATGAATATAAAAAATCTTTACTTACTCCCGATAAAGGCGGAAACGATAAATGGGGGCAGTATAAATCGGACGACAATCATATAAATATAGGCTGGTGGGAAGCTCCGATCTTTTTAAATCCAAGAAGAATAATCCTTGGGCTTAGAGTCAACATTTAAAGTCAAAAATGAAAGCGTTATGAAATTCAATTAGCGGTTGATCATAAAATGAAAAATCAAAAAATTTTTACTCAAGGTTTGTAT
>CAZTDB010000423.1:0-3157 GCA_964612385.1 uncultured Ignavibacteriaceae bacterium | reverse complement strand
TGGAAAATCAAGCAGTAATTTCATTTTATCGCCGGAAATATCTATTAACTGAGCAGAATGAAATAACTCAGGACCGGTTGGCAGATAACGATCTTTAGTTATTTTGTTTAATGCGACAAGATATTTACCCCAGGGTTTTCTGCTGTCGCCGCCTGGTATCATCAAATGTCCGGGAGAATAATAAGTTTGTATTCTATCGACAACCTCGAAAGATTCAAGAGACCATTTTACTATTTCGGATGAAATGAAAGATGTTGTATAGGCATATCCCTTTCCATCAAATTCAGTATGCAATGGTCCTAATCCCGGATTTTGAACTTCGCCGGCAATTATTGCTTCATACTTTAAAACAGGTATTCCTGATACTTCACCTTCAAAATTTTTCTCTTCTATTGCCTTTATCATTTTTTCGAATGAGTGAACAGGAATTACAGTGGCAAGCTTACCGCCGGCTACAATAAGCTTTCCGTCGGGACTAACATCAACACCATGCGGTGATTTAGGAGTAGGTAAAAAATACAAAAGACCCGGGAGTTCTTTAGGATCAAGTATTCTGACTTTTTCTATAACATCGCTTTTTGAGATATGAGTTTTCGAATCGTAATAATTTCGATAATGCTGTCCGTCAATTAATTTGCCTTTTCCTTGCTTAGCATATTCAGCGGCTTGCTTCCAATTTACTGCGGCTATAAAATCTTTATCGTTTTTTGATGCATTAATTTCAAGCAGAGTGTTGGCTTCTTCGCTGTTATACGAAGTAAAGAATGCCCACCCGGCTGATGGACCCTTTCCTGCATGAGCAAGATCGTAATTGAAACCTGGAACTAAGATTTGAAAATCCAAACTCATTTTCTCTTGTTCTGCATCTACTTTAACAAATGAAATTGTTCCTTGAAAATTTTCTTTGTAAGAGCTAATGGAAACATCCTTCTCAGTCGTAATCGGAATGCTGAATCTCGTTGCAGCAGAAACATATTCGGTATTTTCTGTAACAAATGAAGAAGCATGATTACCGGCTGAGTTGGGGATTTCAATTATTTCAACAGTTTTAAATGTCTTCAAATTGATTCTTGCAATTCTTGGGGTATTATTCTCGTTAATAAAAATCCATCTTCCATCGGGAACACCTTCAGTTTGAGATATTTTTGGATGATGTGCATCTCCCCACGGAACAAAACCATAAGAAGTATTGAACATTGCTTTAGATTCTTCAGTATAGCCGTAACCACTAACGGGCGTTTGGGAAAAGACCGGAATGGTAAACAAATGTCGACCAGAGGGAAGTCCGTAAACTCCGATTTGTCCGTTGTAACCGCCTGACATAAATCCATAAAATTCATCATGTGTACCAGGAGCTACATACACCTGAGCTGCTGCATCTCCTTGAAAAATTTCTTTTTTATCGTTGCAGCCAACATAAAGAGCAGTGATAATTATCAAAAAAGATAGCATCGTTAAAAGCTGTTTTTTGTTAAGTGCTTTCATTGTTCAACCCTTAATTTTAGTGATTAAATTAATTGTTTAGCGAACGGAAATATTCTAATAATGCCTTGGCGTCTTCCATGCTGATGTTTTGATTGGTCATAGGCGTTAAATATTCGGCAAGCATTTTTTTAGCTTCTGGATGCCGCTGCAGCATTTCGTCGGGATTGAGAATCATATTCATAACATATTCAGGAGTTCTCCTCTGTAATATATCACGCTGTGCAGGTCCGACATAACGTTCATCCAACTTGTGGCAAGCTGAACACTTTTCGATAAAAATCTTTTCTCCATTTGCTGATAAAGAATTATCTAAAGCACCAAGTTGCAGCTTTGCTTTTACAGGACCTATTCCATTTTCCAACTCAAAGGCGGATAAACCGCTTTCAGTTTTTGTTAAAGCTTTTTCTGATTCTGGTGAATCAGAGTTCTGCCCGCATCCGACTAAATAAATAACTGCGGCTAAAAGTACTACTCCAAAAAATTTTGTTGTCATCATTTTACTCCTTTTTCAGACTATTTTATCTGATTATTGTTTATTACTTAATAAATTAGTTCATTTTGGCTTTCATGAACAAATACTTTAGAATTTTATTTCATTCTTTAAACAAGGTGAATTACCAGTGTAATAGGATCGCTGATCGCAGTTGGTAAACCAAGTCCCTATTTCCTGTAAATTTATCAATTTTGCATTATCGGATTATTTTGTCTGATTTAACTTAAAAATAAATTCTGACTTTGTCAATCAAATTCGACATAAAGAAGAAATTTTTAAGTCAATGTCTATAATAGTGGTAGTTGAAATATAGCCTTATTTCTCAGCCGCGTCCTTCATCAATTGTTCGGCAACATCTTTGCCCAAATATAAATCGATGAAGAAATGAATAACATATAAAATGGGAGTGAGCGATACTGCGACAATAAATTTATAAATGTAATTAACTAATCCTATAACAAGAACTAGTTTCAAATCCCAGCCGGCACCAAGGTAGAAGGCAATAAATAACACAACAAAACTATCGATGAATTGCGATACAACAGTAGAACCTGTTGCACGAAGCCAAATTTTGGGATTTCCGGTTTTCTTTTTTACAAAATGAAAGACGGTAACATCAACTAACTGTCCTATTAGAAATGCAGTTAAAGAACCGATTATTATCCATAATCCCTGCCCAAATATTACATTGAATGCTACATCCATATTTAGTGTGCCGGTTGGAGTTGATCTCTCAATCCAAAAATCCGCAGGATATAATTGCATTGCAAAATAAACCATCAAGAATGCATAAAGGATTAATCCGGCAGCAGTAAAAGACAGGAAACGAACACCTTTCCGTCCATAGTATTCGTTGATAATGTCGGTCATAATAAAAACCACAGGCCATAACAAAACGCCGGCTGTTAAATTAAATGAAAGATTACTGATGCCCAGAATAGTAAGGTCAACCGGGAGAATGCCGATACTTTTTTCAAGTGAAAAAATCTTTACTCCAATAAATTCAGCCAAGAGTGCATTAGCAATAAAGAATGAACCAAGTATATAGAACAAGCGGTTTTTTTTATCTTTCATAAAAACTCTTAATTTGTGTTTGATTAATAAAAAAACGGTATAGTCTTTTACTAAACCATACCGTTTAAAATTAGTAAAATTTTCTAACTAAATAACGAAAAGCTT
>CAZTDB010000422.1:0-3169 GCA_964612385.1 uncultured Ignavibacteriaceae bacterium | reverse complement strand
ACCTTTGCCGTCAATCGGTACACCTAAAGGCGTAATAACACGTCCAAGCATCTGCTCGCCAACGGGCATGGAAGCTACACGATTAGTACGCTTAACAACATCGCCTTCCTTAACTAAGGTTGAATCACCAAATAATACACAGCCAACACTATCTTCATCAAGATTCAATACCATACCAAAGACGTTATTTGGAAATTCAACTAATTCACTTGCCATAACTTTTGATAAACCGTATACTCTTGCTATACCATCGCCAACCTGTAAAACTGTTCCGACATCGTAAATGTCTACTTCACTTTCGAAACCCGTCAATTGTTTTTTAAGTATAGCAGAAATCTCATCCGGTCTTATGTCAGTCATTTATTTTCCCTTTAAATTCTTTTTTAACTTAATAATGAAGTACCGATAGAAAATTGTTTTTTAAGAATATCTAATTGATGCATAAGCGATGCATCATACACGGTGTCGTTAATTTGAGCCACAAAACCCCCAATCAATGCAGGGTCTATAACAAAATTCAATCTCACTTTTTTCTTCAGCTTATTTTCAAATTTGGATTTAATTAAGTCAGCTTGTTCCTCTGAAAATTCGAATGCGGTTCTTATTCCTACATTCACAATCCCTTCCTGTTCATCGCGCAGCCATAAAAATTTTTGCAAAATAGTTAATAATAAATTTTCTCTCTTTTTGTCAACTATGAATCTTAGGAATTTGTATAGTTCATCGTGGATTTTTTGAGCAAAGATTTCTTTCAATATAGATTGCTTTACAGCCGGTTTAATAATCGGGCTTTCGAGTGCACGTCGAAGCTCAGGGTTTTCATTCAGTATCTTATACAGCCTTTCTACATCAAAAGCGATTTCTTCAGTAATGTTCTTTTCTTCAGCGGTGAAAAGCAAAGAATTGGCATATCTTAATGAAATACTACTAATGCTCATCTTCAATTCTTTGCAATTTCGTTAATGTAATCATTAACCAGTTTTTTATTTGATTTCTTATCCAGGGTTTCTCTTAGAATTCTTTCTGCGGCATTCACAGCAATCTCTGCAACTTGAATTTTTAATTCATCAAAAGCTGTTTCCTTTTTCCTTTCGATTTCTGCCGATGCATCAGTAATAATTTTTCGAGCTTGTTCCTTACTTTCCTGAATAATTTGCTCTTTGACCTTATCGGCATAAGCCCTGCTTTGGTCGACAATTTTTTTTGCTTCTTCTCCAGCAGCAGCGAGATTTGTTTTATTTTGCTCCAATACCATTTTGGCTTCTTCTTTCGCTTTTTCAGCTTTTTCCAATGATTCCCTTATTGCCGCTTCCCGTTCTTCTAATGCCGAAAGGATTGGTTTCCATGCAGCTCTTTTCAAAATGAAAAGCAAAATGAGAAACGTAACTATTGTCCAGAATATCAGCCCCGGATTTACATCGATTAAGCTCCCTCCTCCTTCAGAGGCGACAGCTAATACTGCTAAATTAAGAGCGAAAAACATAACTTAGATTCCTAAAAATTTAAAGACAGTTAAGTCAAATACTGTCCGTTATTGATTTAAGACTTAATTGCTAATAAGATACAAATAACAAGTGCAAAGAAGGCGATACCTTCAATTAGTGCTGCAGCAATAATCATCGAAGTTCTAATTGGTCCGGCAGCTTCGGGCTGCCTGCCCATTGCTTCAAGCGCCGAAGCTGCAAGCTTACCGATTCCCAATCCTGCACCAATTACCGAAATAGCTGCACCTATACCTGCGCCTAACCAAGCTAAATCCATTTTTTTCTCCTATTTATTATTTGATTGATTTTTGTTTAACAAAATTAATGTTCTTGATGAACAGCCATTCCAATGAACAGCCCCGATAACATCGTAAATATATATGCTTGAATAAGTGCTACTAAAATTTCAAGCAGATAAATAAATAAAGCGAATGCAACCGATACCGGCGCAATCACTGCCGTTTCCATAATAAAGATTAGACCGATCAAAGAGAGAATTACCACGTGTCCGGCTGTCATATTTGCAAAAAGACGAATACAAAGCGCAAATGGTTTTGTGAATAATCCTAAAATTTCAACTACAATAATTAGGGGTAACAAGGGAATGGGCATTCCGTGAGGAATCAAACCTTTGAAGTAGCCGAGGAAACCATGGCTGCTGATGCCGCCAATCTGGGTCGTAATAAAAGTCAATGCTGCTAAAGATGCAGTTACAGCTATATTGCTTGTAACAGTAGCTGAAAATGGCACTAATCCAATAAAATTACTGAACAGAATAAAAAAGAATATTGTTAGTAAGTACGGCAAAAATTTCTCGTATCCTTTTCCTACGGTTGGTTTGACAATTTCATCCTTTACGAAAACTATTATAATTTCGATAAAATTCACAAATCCCGATGGAATGAGCGATTTTCTATAACTCTTTGAGACTAATAATAGAATAGTTAAAAGGACAAGCGCCACAAACCATAAAAACACTACATGGCGAGTTATGGAAATGTCTATTCCAAAAATTTCAATGTGAGGCAGATAAATTTTGCCAAAAGGTTCAAAATCAAGGTAATTTCCGTCTATTATATGATGCAAAATCCAATCACTTCCTCCTTTAGAGGCATGATTTAATGAATCTGCTGCCTTTAGGCTATCTACTTCTGCCGCCGTTGTCATCCGTATCGCTTAATTTTTTGTCAGATTTAGGTAAAGTATTTCTACAATTAGGTATAAAATGTAAAAAAATAAGATTGAAAATATAAATGTTAAATGACTGATTTCCAAGAAAGAAACAGAAATAAATACTACGGCTAACAGTATAAAAATCCTGATAACCATTCCTCCTAAGATGTTTATTAAGAATAACTTATGGGACTTATGTATTCCCAGCTTTATGGATGTAAATCCGGCTAAGAAGTTGAAAAATGTTAACAACAACCCCCATAGAACCGCAAAAAGATGCTGGCGGGGTAGAGGAGTAAATTTGTGAACAAAAAAAAGTGCAATTAAAGCTAATAGGCTAATTAAAATGGCAATCCTAATCAATTTTGAAGCTCTGATCATTTATCAGATTGAATTACAGTTTTAATGAAATGATACATTCCGGTGATTACTCCTAAAAATGAACAAATGATAGTTGCCCATGGAGATGAATTAAATTGCCCGTCAAGCCAGATTCCAAGAAAAACAAAAAT
>CAZTDB010000421.1:0-3169 GCA_964612385.1 uncultured Ignavibacteriaceae bacterium | reverse complement strand
AGGATCAGGATAAGCAGCAAAAACCGGCGCGTCCAATTTCAAAAAGATTAAAAAAATTTTTCAGATTGCTTCTTATTGCTCTTACAGCGGCAATAGTGTTAAAAGCATTCTTTATCGAAGCCTATAGAATTCCGACCGGCTCAATGGAGAATACGCTGCTTCCCGGCGATTTCATTATTGTGAATAAAGCAGCTTATGCAGTTTCAACGCCGAATAATGTACCGCTAACGAATATTAAAATTCTGTCAACTCAGATAATTAAATACAATGAACCTAAAAGAAACGATGTAATAGTATTCGAATTCCCCGGTTTACCGTCTGAGTTAAAACCTTCCGCAAGTGTAAATTATATTAAGCGCATCATCGGAATACCCGGAGATACAGTTAGGATAGAAGACAAGCAGGTATTTGTTAACGGTGAAATTATTCATTTGCCTCTTCTTAACGAATCTGATACAGATAGAAAAAAGCTGCATAAGCTGTCAAGCAAAAGAATATTCCCGCAAGGTAAAAATTGGAATAACGATACTTACGGACCGATAATTATACCTGTTAAGGGATCATCCGTTGAGTTAGATCATGATAATATCGTTCAGTGGGAGATGTTGATAAATCGTGAAGCCGGCAAAAAAATTGTAAGCATTGAAGGAACCGTAATAAATATAAACGGAAAGCCGGCAAAATCTTATACGTTCAAAAAGAATTATTATTTTGTCCTTGGCGATAACAGAGATGACAGCCTGGACAGCCGTTATTGGGGGTTCGTTCCGGAAGATGCGATTATCGGGAAAGCGCAATTAATTTATTGGTCGTGGAAGTCTAATTCTTCAGGCAAAGGAATAAACGGATTTTTTTCATCTATACGTTTCGATAGAGTTTTTTCATCGATCAATTAAAACACGGTAAAATATTTTGTGTTGATGTTTTCATTAGGCAAGTTATATTTGCCGATAATTGTTCTCAAAGTTCTATCTATAATAATTATTTAGCGGATTTTACATGCACATTTTACTGATCACTTTTTTCGTATTATTATCATCTTTAAGCTTAAGTCAGTCGAAATACTTAATCTTTTTTACGGATAAAGGAATAAATAAAAATGATGTACTTAATAAAGGAAGCGATGTATATTTAAATGCATTAAACGATTTGAACGAAAGAAGCATTGAACGCAGAAAAAAAACATTAGGGGAAAATTTAATTACATACGAAGATGTTCCTCTCTATGAACCATACATTAATACGCTTAAAGCCGCAGGAATTAAAATTGTCCACAAGCTGAAATGGTTTAATGCAGTATCGGCATATCTGAATGAGAGTCAACTGGAAATGCTTGCGCGATATGAAATTATCGAAACAATTCGGGAGGTTAAGAAACATAAAATTGAAAAAATTGAAATATCCGAAGCGCTTAATAAAATCTCTTCAATAAATGAAGAAATATCCTATGGTCCTTCCGGCACACAATTATTCATTTCCGATATACCTCAAGTACATGCAAAAGGTATTATCGGCACAGGTGTAATCGTCGGCTTACTTGATGCCGGCTTTGCCTGGCGCACACATGAAGCACTACAGAATGCACATGTTATTACAGAATATGACTTTGTATTTAAAGATTCTGTTACATCGGATCAACCGGGTGATGTTCCGGGTCAGCATTCGCACGGTACTTCTGTATTTTCTATAATCGGCGGATATAAGGATAGTATGTTAATTGGTGCGGCATTCGGAGCTTCTTTTATTCTTGCAAAGACCGAAGACATCAGAAGTGAAAAGCATGTTGAAGAAGACAATTACGCCGCTGCTTTAGAATGGATGGAAAATCTTGGAGTCGATATTACAAGCAGCTCTCTCGGTTACAGCGAATTTGATCCTCCGGAAGAATCTTATACTTATCAGGATATGAACGGAAAGACAACCATTGTTACCAAGGCAGCCGAATTAGCTTTTGAAAGAGGAATAGTGACAATAACTTCAGTGGGTAATGAAGGAAACAAAGCATGGTACTACATAACCGCACCAGCCGATGGATTTAATACAATTGGTGTCGGTGCTGTAACTGCAAATAATAATCTTGCAAGCTTCAGCGGAAGAGGTCCCACATCTGATGGAAGAATTAAACCGGATGTGTTAGCGCAGGGAGTGAATGTTCTAATTGCAACATCTTCAGGAAAGAATTCATATAACTATGGCAACGGCACGTCACTATCAGCTCCGATAGTAAGTGGTGCAGCGGCTTTGCTTCTTTCAGCATATCCGCATTTGAATAATTCTCAAGTCCGGCACATATTATTAGAGACTTCAGACAATGCGCTTACCCCTGATAATGATAGAGGATACGGTCTTGTCTCGGCAGCCAGAGCCATATCTTACCCAAATTTGCAATTAGATAATAACTTCATTCGTTTGAATAAAGCCTTCATTCGCTTCGGCGCAGTTGATCAGTCAAGCGTTAAAATTCATTATTCCATAAACAATTCATCTTTCGATTCGTACGCAATGAATTTTGACGGTAATTATAAATACTACTTTGATTTACAATCGTTGAAAAAGTCGGATGATTTTCGGTTCTACTTCACTTATTCGGATAGTGCAGGCAATAGTTATATGGAACCTGAAAAAGGCAAACATTATTTGCTTAAGCAGGAAGATTTGAATGTATACCTGAATTTGAAGTACTCCGAAATATCCGGTGATTATGTTTTAAGTCCTAATTATCCAAATCCATTTAACCAGCAGACAAAGATAGATTTTTTTGCTGAAGTAGGACAAAAAGCCGACCTGATTATTTATGATGTTTTAGGGCAGCGTGTAAAATATTTATTCAGCGGTGAATCATCGGCTGGAAGAAATACAGTTTTATGGGATGGAAGTAATGATAACGGAATTAAAGCGGCTAGCGGTGTTTATCTATATATCTTAAGATTAGAAAGCAAAGAATATGTGCGAAGTATGGTTCTTTTGCGATAGGTGGAAATTTAAAAATATCCAAGGATTCTTCAAACAAGATTGTGCCGACCCAAAGTGCTCCTGCGGAAAGGCATCCTTTGGACAAGATTTCAAGATTGTACCGACACAAAGTGTTCTCCCAAGATCGAGACTGTGTAAAAGGTGTTTTTGTCATTTCGATCCCGAATGCTTTCGGGAGAGAAATCTTTTCCAAAGG
>CAZTDB010000420.1:0-3170 GCA_964612385.1 uncultured Ignavibacteriaceae bacterium | reverse complement strand
TTCTCCCCTTTAATGTAAATACAACGATAGCAGCAGCATTAATCCGTCGGCTTAGGTTAGCAACGGCTTTTCCAACAGAGTCAAATAAGTTTTCTTCAACACTCTCCGGAATTTCAAATTCATTATCGAGGGCGGGAGTTAGATGCTCTTCGGCTTTTCTGACAATACTATTCATATACTCGACGGCGCGAAGCGGATACTTTCCGATTGAGGTTTCACCGCTAAGCATTACAACATCCGCTCCGTCCCAAACGGCATTGGCGACATCCGATGCTTCGGCACGGGTAGGTATAGGATTATTAATCATCGATTCAAGCATCTGTGTTGCAGTAATTACAAGCTTGCCCACCGCATTGCAGCGCTTAATTATTTTCTTTTGAATGACGGGGACTTCGGGTGCCGGCAATTCAACACCAAGATCACCCCGTGCAATCATAATACCGTCTGATTCTTTAAGTATTGCATCGAAGTCGTCAACTGCTTCTTTCTTTTCGATTTTTGCTATTACCGGTATGCTTCTGTTTTTAGCTTCCAACCACTTTCTTAAGGTTATTATATCATTTGAACTTCGCACAAATGAAAGTGCTATGTAATCTACGCGATGCCGCAGGATAAATTCGAGGTCACGGTAGTCCTTTTCGGTAATTGATGGAGTAGATAATTGCATTCCCGGAAGATTCATTCCTTTGCGAGGTTTAAGCATCCCTCCGTTTTCGATTAGGCAGATTACGGACTTCTCTTTTTTATCGATTACCCTTAATCTCAATAGACCATCGTCAATCAAAACCGGATCGCCTATTTTTGAATCATGAACCAGCGGTTTGTAAGATGTTGAAATAATTTTTTTATTGCCTAAAATGTCTTCGATTGTAATTTCAACAGTGTCTCCGGTTATTAATTCTACTTTGGGTTCGGATAATTCACCGACGCGTATTTTTGGTCCCTGTAAATCAATAAGAATTGCCAGCGGTGAATTTTCAGCTACACAAGCCGTGTGAATATCATTAAAAAGTTTTGAATAAAAATCATAGCTGCCATGCGAAAAGTTCAATCTAATTCCATCCATTCCGGCAAGCATAAGGTTTTTTATATCTTCACTAGTTGATGCAGCCGGACCTATTGTACAAAGAATTTTTGTTTTAGCAAATGTTTCTGCCAGCTTAGGAATCATTTTCTACTTTTCTTTTTTTGTTTCTCATTATTATTAGATGTCTTTGCTGCTTTCGATTTTGCATAAAGGTCTTTTATTTTTTGATCGACTAATGCAAAGACAGTTCCCGCTTCATAACCTTTTGCAGTCTTCTTACCGGTTTTTACGCCTGTTAATATTTCTATTCCTTCCTCAACTCGTGAGATCGGGTAAATATGAAAATTACCCTTCTGCACCACTTCTAAAATATCTTCCCTTAGCATTAAGTCTTTCACATTTTGTACGGGAATTATAACACCCTGTCTTTTATTCAATCCCTGTTTAACACAAACATCATAAAAGCCTTCTATTTTTTCATTAACGCCTCCGATAGGCTGAACGTCTCCCTTTTGGTTGAGAGAACCTGTTACTGCAATTGATTGATCGATAGGCAGCCCGGAAAGGGTAGACAGCAAAGCAAAAATTTCTGTGCAAGAAGCGCTGTCTCCGTCAACAGTTCCGTAAGATTGTTCGAACACAAGATTTGCATTGAAAGACAAAGGCTGATCCTGCCCGAAGGTTTCTTTAAAGTAACCTGAAATGATTAAGACCCCTTTGTTATAATGCCTGCCGCTCATACCGGCTTCTCTTTCCACATTTATGATGCTTCCGCTGCCTAATGAAACTGTAGCTGTAATTCTTGTCGGTCTGCCGAATGAATAAAAATCAGCGCTGTAAACTGCAAGTCCGTTTATTTGTCCTATTCTTTTTCCCTGAGTATCGATTAAAAGATTTTCCTCTTGAATCATGTCATCCATTTTTGATTCAAGCATTCCGTGCCGCTCTTTAGCTAAGTCATAAGCTTTTATAACATGGGCTGCACTAACGACGTTGAATCCATCATCTCTTGCCCAAAAATTTGCTTCGCGCGCAATATCCGCAATCCTGGAAAATTGAGTAGAAAGTTTATATTTCTGTCCGGCAAGTCGAGCCGAAATTTCAATTAATGCGGCAATGGCAGTTTTATCGAATTCTAATAATTCTTCTTCCTTAATTAATTTTTTTATTACTCTCGCGTATTCTACCAGCACTTTATCCGATCTTTTTATTTCATAATCAAAGTCTGCTTTTATCTTAAAGATTTTTTTGAAGTCGTATTCGTACAAAGCTAACAGCGAATATAAATTATGGCTTCCGATAAGAATAATCTTTGTGTCGATAGTAATTGGCTCGGGTTTTAATGTTGTGGGTGAAAACTGAAAGAAACTGTGAGTATCTTGAAATTCAAGCTTTCTATAAATCAATACTCTTTTCATTGTTCGCCAAACGCCGGGTTCTTCGAAGAGGTGATTTACATTTAACACCAGATATCCTCCATTAGCTCTAAGCATAGAGCCGGTTTTTATTTTTGTGAAATCGCTGTACCAGCCGCCTCTTCCGTCGCTTACTTTTTCTATTGTACCGAAAAGATTTACATAATTAGGTGAAGTCTCAATAATTACAGGGCATTCATTAGTATCCGAATTATCCAATATTATGTTTACATCATATTCTTTAAAATAATCAATTATAAAACCCTCTGAGGTTGTTTCCCCTTGCGGTTTCAGCCCCTTAAATACCTGGATATTCTGCAAAATGTTTTCTTCAACCTGATTGAGATATTCCTGGACTTTTGTATTATTGAAATTCTCACGGAGATAATCCATTACACCTTTTACAACATTTACTGCAATTTCCCTTTCAAGCTCCTGCAATTTGTTTTGAAACTCCTGCGTAAGCTTTAATCCTTTCTTGAACAATGAATGCAGCTCCTGTTGATAGTTATTATATTTTTTGATTATCTGTTTTGCATCGTCTTTAGTTATTTTTTGCTGCTTCAGCAATTCCTCAAGCTGATGAATAGGAACAGGCTTTTCGTCAATAATAGGAAAGATATCGGGACGGGTGGCATCCCCAACCTTTAACTGTCCTAGTGAAAAATTTTCTTTTCTCAGACGTTTGTCAAAAGAAAGAAGCAACTGCTGCTCCATTTCATTATAGT
>CAZTDB010000419.1:0-3172 GCA_964612385.1 uncultured Ignavibacteriaceae bacterium | reverse complement strand
ACTGATTCGATTATCATTTTTTACTTGGAGTGTATTTAATTATTTCGGCTTTTTCAATTGTAATGAGTCCGCCGCAGCCGGCTTGATCGAATAGTTTATCTAAGACTGCTTTAAACTTTTCAATTTTTTCTATTTCATCTACTATTTCAATTATCAAAGGAAGGTCTTCCGATAATCTTAACAGCTTCGCTGTATGAATTCTGCTGTTACTGCCGTAGCCCATAATTCCTTTCATAACTGTTGCACCTGCTAATCCGAAGTTTCGGGCTTCGAGAACAATTTTTTCATATAAAGAAACTGCTCCGATTTTATCGCTGTCGCCTATGAAAATGCGAAGTAATTTGACATCTCCTTCAATATGCATTTTACAAACCTTTCTTAAAATCTTGTAATGATGTAAGCAAAATAAATACCTAACAAACAAAGCAGAACGCTCAATACAATATTTGTAAATGCTAGCTGGTACTGTGCATCCCTAAATAAGTTAAGAGTTTCAAAAGAGAAAGTTGAAAAAGTAGTGAATCCTCCGCAGAATCCGATTGTGAGAAATAATTTTAAGTTGGCAGAAATCAATTCTTTTTCATCTAAATAAAAAATCACAAAACCTAAAAAGAAGCTGCCTAAAAAATTAACTGTTAAAGTTCCGATCGGGAATGTGAAAAAAGTATATTTATAAACCAGATTTGAAAGCCAATAACGAAATGCCCCTCCTAAACCAGCACCCAGGGATACAATTAAATATTTAATCAAATGATTCTCCCTTGCAATCGATATTTTTTATCTTCAATACATTTTCAAGTTTTTTGAACCCAATCAACAATTAAATCTGCTGCTGTTAGAATGCTGCTGCAGTAAGTTTCAAGAAAATCTGCATTTATCTGTGAACCGGAATTCAAATGTTCCGCTGCCGACAGTGCACGCGCACCATCGAAATCAACATAAGCTAATCGTGCTGTTAATTCTTCTTTAAATCTTCCGAATACAGTACCGGGAAGAATTGCAACTCCGGTGTCTTCTAATAATTTATCGGTTAACTGAAAACTATTTGTAATACCTCTGTTTTTTAATTTATCACTTAAAGGTGTAAAATTTGGGAACAGGTAGAATGCACCGTCAGGAACGTGGACAGAAATTCCGGCAGAGATTAACTTTTCACACAAATGTTTGCTAAGTGCTTTTAGAATTCTTCTGCAATTCCATAAATAATCTTCAATTTGCTTGCCGCCTTTAAAAGCTCGAACCGCGGCGTATTGTATTGGAGCGCTTGTTGCAGTAAAAGTTTCACTGGCTACAACAGCCATTGCATCCGAGAGCCATCTTAAGGATGATGGAAATGTGAATGTACCCAATCTCCAGCCTCCTGCACCGCACCATTTGCTTAATCCGCTGCTGATGATTGTGCCTTCAGGGTAAAATCGTGAGATTGAAATATGTTTTCCTTTATGATGCAGCTCGCCATAAATTTCATCAGAGAGTAAAATCAATTTATATCTTCTTGCAACAGAGGCTAATTTTTTCAATTCTTCGACTGAATAAGAAGCGCCGCTTGGATTGGAAGGATAATTCAATATTACAATTCGGGGCTTTTCAGGATCATCTTTACAAAATTCGTCAAGATCTTTGGCGGTAAGATGCCACTTATTTTCTTCAGTAGTCGGAATCCATCTTACGTGTCTGCCAATTATGTGTGCTTGAGGCGCATAAGATACCCAGCTTGGTGTTGGAATAAGTAAATCTCCATAGTAAACAAGCTGAAGTAAAAACATTAATTCTTTAGAACCGGGTCCGATTAATACATCATCAGCTTCTCTGCAAATACCATGAGTTCTGCAGTGATAATCAGCTACAGCTTCCCGTAATTGCAGCAGTCCCTTAACAGGCAGGTAATCCTTTTGATGAGCGTTTTCTTTTAATGTATTCACAACCGGTGCGGGAACAGGAAACGGAGATTGACCCAATCCAAGTTTGAAAACGCGTCTGCCGCCTTTTTTTATTGAAGCACATTTTTCATTAATAGCTATTGTTGCTGAGACCGGTAAACCCCGAACATTAAGATTTAAATTGACAGCGGGAAAATTATTCTTGTGGTTTTTCATAAAGTAAATTGAATGCGAGAATTGCTCGAAGAAAAATAAGATATTTAATCGAAATATCCAGGACTGATGTTATTCTTTTAATATTTAAATCAACAGTTAGAATTAAAAAAGTCCCGGTTTTGCCGGGACTATTGTGACCCCAAGGGGATTCGAACCCCTATTACCGCCGTGAAAGGGCGAGGTCCTAACCATTAGACGATGGGGCCAGTAAAAATTCCAAAAAACAAAAGCTAAACAAATTTCAAGTCTTAATTCTTAAAGTGGAAATTATCTCTTAAGATCTGAGATTTATCGATGGGGTGAGCGATGGGATTTGAACCCACGACCCCCAGGGCCACAACCTGGTGCTCTAACCAACTGAGCTACGCTCACCATGCTTTAAAAATCACAAATAATCCAAAGGAGCCATAGGACAATTTCCAAATAATCCAAAGGATTGAGGTTGTGTAATAACCCCAAAAATGTCATTTCGCCTGCCTGCTGCAGGCAGGAAGGAGCGTAGCGACTGTCCAAAGGACTCCTTCGGAGAGAAATCTAAGCGTTAATTCCTATGGATCCTTTGGAAAAGATTTCTCTCCCGAAAGCATTCGGGATCGAAATGACAAAAACACTTTTTACAAAGTCTCGATCCTTTGGATAAATTTCAATTCACAATTTTCAAATAACTAGCCGGAACAACCTTTGGGAAAACTCAACTTACATATTTTCAAACTTCAGGAAAGTTCCGCTTCTCAAATTTCTATTTTAATTCTTCTATTGGAATTTGTTTTGGAAATTGGGATTTAACCTTGTACGCCCGAGTGGACTCGAACCACTAACCCTCAGCTTAGAAGGCTGATGCTCTATCCCGTTGAGCTACGGGCGCCTCTTAAGCAAAATACCAAATAACAATTTACAAGTTCCAAATAAATTTCAAATTATCTGTAGGACAATTTTCAAATACTAAATCATTTCCAATAGGAATGTTCAAATTACAATCGAATAATTGAAATTTGTTTTTTGGAAATTGGAATTTAACCAAGTCGGGGCGGCAGGATTCGAACCTGCGACCTCCTGCTCCCAAAGCAGGCGCGATG
>CAZTDB010000418.1:0-3173 GCA_964612385.1 uncultured Ignavibacteriaceae bacterium | reverse complement strand
CTCTTAATATTACTGATAAATTCAGCTGTTACTGCACAAATGAGATTAGGTAAAGAGCATTCTAAATTGAACATTAGCTGCCAAACATGCCATACTTGCGAAGTTCCGACAAAAAACGATCCGTGCCTTGTTGTATGCCCCCGTGAAAAAATTGTGACGATATATCAAAAACCTGAGGAAACTCCCGAGCTGATAGTTATTGATCAATTGAAGGATAGATACGGTCCGGTTTATTTTTCGCACAGAATACATGCTCAAATGTCCGAAATGTCGGGGGGCTGCGGTGGATGTCACCACTTTAACACAACGGGACCCATTCTTAACTGCAATAGCTGCCATGAAACTTCAAGGAAGCGAAATGATGTAAGCGTGCCTGATCTTAAAGGTGCCTATCATAGGCAATGCATGGATTGCCATAGGGAGTGGAGTCACTCAACCGCATGCAATTCATGTCATCTGCCGATTAAAGAAGTTAAAGGAACCGAAGCAGAACAGATTGCTCAAAGATTAAAAGGACGGGATCATCCTGTCGTTCTTGAACCGACAAAAATTCTTTATAATACGAATTCGGATAAAGGCAAGCTGGCAACATTTTATCATGATGATCATACAAAAAAATTTAATATAGAATGCGTTAGCTGCCATAAGCAGGAAAATTGTTCAAGCTGCCACGATGTAAAGAAAAAATCTTCGAATGACAAAACTAAAGTTAGTGATGTAAGCAAAGTAAAATTATCATTTGAAGCACAGCATAAAAATTGTATTAACTGTCATAAAGATGATAACTGCAGCAGATGCCATAGTGATAAAGAGCTATTGCCTTTCGATCATCAAAGGAGTACAGGCTGGCTGCTTAAAACATATCATGCCAAACTTACTTGTCAAAACTGCCACGGCTCAAAAATTCCGTTTGCAAAAATTGATAAGAACTGTATATCCTGTCATAAGGATTGGAATAACGAAACATTTAAGCATGCAGTTACAGGATTAAAATTGGATGAGTTACACAGCGAGCTAAGCTGCGGTGATTGCCATTCCGGCAGCAATTATGCAATTAAACCTGCTTGCGATAATTGCCATGACGATTTAGCTTATCCTAAAGATATTCCGGGTAAATTAATTCGTAAATAATAATTAGTTTAGAAGAAACTTATAAAAATTTTTTTTGATATAAGAATCTAAGATTAGCAAAAAATGTTTAAGAAAATTGGAATCAGATTAATAATTGCAGTAGGCTTTACATCAATAATCATTATTGGCGTATTTGCCTACTTCAATGTTAAATCTCATAGTACGGCATTGCTAAGCGAAGTAGAGCGTCATGCAAATCAGCTTAGCGAGACGGTAATAAGCAGTACACGATTCGACATGATGCAGAATCAGCGGGAACGCATACAGCAAATAATTAATACCATTGGTCAGCAAGAGCATATAAGAGATGTTAGAATACTCAATAAAGAAGGTATAATAACATATTCAAGCGAACCCTCTATTATAAATCAAATGGTAGATAAGAATGCCGAAGCTTGTTATGCCTGCCACACAGCAGATGAACCGCTTGAAAATATTTCCATCACAGAGCGAACAAGAATTTTCAAGCTGAATCCTGATTCAAGCAGATTTATCGGAATTATAACGCCGATAAATAATGACAGATCATGCTGGGAAGCCGACTGCCATGCACATCCGGCTGATCAGAAAGTGTTAGGCGTACTAGATGTAACTATATCACTTGACGATGTAGATAAAAGCATAATGAAAGGTGAAATTGAAATAGTAATTTTCGCAATAGTTGCAATAATTGCTGTCGGTTTCATAATAGGCTTATTTGTGCGTCGTTGGGTTGTCCGTCCTGTTAACGAGCTGTTAAACGGAACCAAGCAGGTTAGCATGGGTAATCTTAATTATTCAATAAAGGATATGGGCAATGATGAAATCGGAAAGCTTGGTCAGTCATTTAATACTATGACAAAAAAACTATCCGAGGCAAGACTGCAGTTATTCCAATCGGATAAGATGGCTTCACTTGGAAGGCTTGCTGCCGGAGTTGCTCACGAAATTAATAATCCTCTTACAGGCGTTCTTACCTACAGCAGTTTTTTGTTGAAAAGAACGAAAGACAATCATGAATTTCAGGAAGACCTAAAAGTTATTGTAAGAGAAACGATGCGCAGCCGGGAAATTGTTAAAAGCCTACTAGATTTTGCCCGGCAGTCGGTTCCGAAAAAAAGTAATGCCGATATCAATGAGATTATTAACAAGTCAATTGAAGTTACTGAAAACCAGCTTTCAATCAACAAAGTGAAGGTTGTAAAGGAAATAAATAATGGGCTTCCAAAGATTACTGTTGATTCTAACCAGATGCAGCAGGTTTTTATAAATCTTCTGGTTAATGCTTCCGATGCAATCGGGAAAAACGGCGGAACAGTAACTATAAAGACAAATCATATATCTCTTTCGCCGTATGGTACCGCACAAATTAAAAAAGCTGAGTGTCCGAAGCGGCATAACCTGCTCGACAGCGAAGTTAGGATTGACGGAATACCATCTATTAAAGTTAAAGCAAGATTTAATGGAGAAGAAAGTTTAGTTCATCTTGACCCCGTTTACGGTAAGATTAGAAATATTTATGAATCGAACTATAAAGAAAAAACAAATTCGCAGTATTTATGTCCCGAATGTAATACTTCTTTACTGCTGGAAAAAAAATCATGTCCTAAATGCTCATCACCAGTAATTGGTATTGAAGTTCCAGGGCAGGGCGTTTATGAAGTATGTTTGAGAAAAGGATGTCCTTATGAAAGATGGGATTATGTTGATACAAGCGGTTTACAGGAATTTATAGAAATAAAAATATCGGACACCGGAAGCGGAATAAGTAAAGAAGATCTTTCAAAAATCTTCGATCCTTTCTTCTCTACTAAAGGACAAAGAGGAACCGGGCTTGGTCTGGCAGTTATTTGGGGGATTGTTGATAATCATAACGGAACAATTACTGTTGACAGTGAATTGGGTAAAGGAACTACCTTTACAATCAGACTTCCACTTACGCAGCGGAGATAATTTTATTATGAGCAAAACAGCGGACATATTGGTAATTGATGATGAACAGGTAATAATTGATGCGGTTATAAAAATCTGTTCAATAGATAATTACAGCGTAGATGCCGCTT
>CAZTDB010000417.1:0-3184 GCA_964612385.1 uncultured Ignavibacteriaceae bacterium | reverse complement strand
CTCCGGTACTATTCATCCTTTCTGCCTATCATCTATACCGAAATACTTAAACAATCTCAGCGCTTAATTTCTGAAGGTATAAATTTATCACATAAGTTTTTACGGATGAGAGCGCGTCCAAAAATTCTTCTCTGTTCAACCTACGAAGAAGCGTGTGAATATTATCAAAAGTATAAAGAGTTTTTGTTAGGTGTTATTTCTGATATAGATTTTCCCCGCGGCGGAATCCAAGATCCAAAAGCGGGAATCAAATTTGCAAGAAACGTAAAAAAAGATCATTCCGATATTCCCATTCTTCTTCTTTCCAATAATGAAGAGAATAAGCAGTTAGCCGATAAGGTAAACGCATCCTTTGTGTTGAAAGATTCACCCTTACTTTTGAATGAGCTGCGTCAATTCATGAATTATTATTTCAGCTTCGGCGATTTCATTTTCCGGACGCCGGAAGGAATCGAAGTAGGACGAGCAACAGACCTTAAAAGCCTTGAGGATACAATTAAAATAGTCCCCGAAGAAAGTATTCATTATCATGCCGAGCGTAACCATTTCTCTAATTGGCTTAAAGCCCGCACTGAATTTTGGCTCGCGCATCAATTACGCCCGCGTAAAGTATCCGACTACAATTCGGTTGAAGAACTGCGCAAGGATTTGATTTTCCATCTGCGCAGCTACAGACACATGCGGCAGAGAGGTATTATAACTGACTTCACTAAAGAAACTTTTGATCCGATGAGCAGCTTTGCACGTATCGGCGGAGGATCGTTAGGAGGAAAAGCCCGCGGACTTGGTTTCGTAAATACTTTAATAAATAATTACAACGTTCGAAATCAATTTGCGAATATAAAAATTTATGTTCCTCCCGCTGTAGTTTTAGGAACGGATGTGTTCGATCAATTTGTGGATGAAAATAATTTAAGAGAGTTCGCACTGCATTGCAATGACGATAGAGAAATTACCCGGCGATTTTTAGAAGCTTCAAAATTTCCTGAAGATGTCCTCGGTGAGCTTGCTGCCTTTCTCGATATATTGCACACGCCTCTTGCAGTACGCTCTTCAAGTCTGTTGGAAGATTCGCAGTATCATCCGTTTGCGGGCGTGTATCAAACGTATATGCTTCCAAACATTCACCCAAATCCGTTAGTAAGATTGAACGACCTACTTAACACAATAAAACGTGTTTACGCCTCAACTTTTTATCAAAGCGCGAAAGATTATATCAAAGTAACCACCTACCGCCTTGAGGAAGAAAAGATGGCGGTAATTATTCAAAAAATGATCGGGGCAAAGCATGGTGAACGGTTTTACCCTGACTTTGCCGGTGTAGCAAAGTCTCATAATTTTTATCCTTTACCGCCGCAAAAATCTTCCGATGGATTAGCAGCCGTTGCATTAGGGCTTGGTAAAACCGTAGTAGACGGAGGAAACGCAGTAAAGTTTTGTCCAAAATTTCCAACAGACCTTATCCAATTTTATTCAACAAAAGAAACACTTAATTCAAGCCAGCGTGAATTTTATGCACTGCAATTAAACGTTAGCTCTGACTTTGGTTTTGAAACCCACGATATGCTGCTTAAGCAATTTCCACTTGAAACTGCCGAATCAGACGGCGTGCTGAATTATGCAGGCTCAGTTTATTCTGCACAGGATGATACTATTGTTGACGGTTTGGCAAGGGTTGGAATTCGTGTTGTAACTTTTGGTCCTATTCTCCGACATAAAATTTTTCCTGTACCTGAAATTCTTGATCTTCTATTAGATATGGGAACATGGGGTATGGGAACACCCGTCGAGATTGAATTTGCGGTTAATATGTCAGGCGGAAACGAGAAGCCAAAAGAATTCGGATTGCTTCAAATGAGACCTCTGGTTGTAAGCCGCGAAGCAGATGAACTGAACATAGAAGTTAAAGATAAGAAAAAAATTATTTGTCAAAGCAGCCAGGTGTTAGGCAACGGAATAATAAAAGATGTTTACGACATTGTGCTTGTTGACAGGAATTTGTTTGAGAGAGCCAAAAGCCGCGAGGTTGCTAAAGAAGTAAGTACTTTTAATGCACAGCTTATGTCTGAGAGAAGACCGTATCTTTTAATCGGCGTAGGCAGATGGGGAACATTAGACCCGTGGCTTGGCATACCGGTAACATGGGATCAAATTGCGGGAGCCAAAGCAATTGTTGAGACAGGATTTAAGGAACTTTCCATCGAGCCTTCTCAAGGTTCTCATTTCTTTCAAAACCTTACCTCTTTTATGGTTGGCTACTTTACTATCGCCATGAGAAGAGGAAGCGGTTACATGGATTGGGATTGGCTGCTTAAACAAAATTCTCTGGAATCAAAATCCTTTACAAAGCTGCTGCGGTTCGAAAAATCTGTGCAGATTGTAATGAACGGACATCAAAATAAGGGGATTATCTTAAAACCCGGAGTTGATCTAAGTGAACGGCGATAAAGAAAAACAAAAGAAAATTTTTGACTCGTGCCCGCACTGCGGACAAAAGTTAAGTCCGTGGCAGCAGGTTCTTCTAAGCGTTGACAGAGCTTTGACCTGTAAAAATTGCTGGTATAGGATAATTCTGGAATCGCCAACCGGACCGGAAAGAGGTTTGAAAAAAAGTAAAGACGATAAAAAGTTTGAGGATTAATAAAATGAAATCATATAATTCTTTTTTAGTTGCACAGCAGCAAATTCTTGACGCCGCTAAGCTGCTTAACCTTGACGATGCAACGGTTGACCTACTCATACTACCCCAAAGAGAATTTAATTTTACGCTGCATGTAAAGATGGACAGCGGTAAGACACAAATATTCCAGGCATATAGAATTCAATATAATTTTGCGCGCGGTCCCGCAAAAGGCGGCATTCGATTTCATCCCGCTGAAACAGTGGATACTATTCGGGCGCTTGCATGCTGGATGACGTGGAAAACCGCTGTTGTAGATATTCCGCTTGGCGGCGCTAAAGGGGGTATTTGCTGTAATCCCAAATTAATGTCGTTAAGGGAGTTAGAAAATCTTTCGCGTGAGTACGTCCGTGCAATTGCCCCGTTTTTAGGCGTGGATAAAGATATTCCCGCACCGGATGTTTATACGAATCCGCAAACAATGGCATGGATGATGGACGAGTACGAAACAATAGTTTATCATCATCACCCCGGTGCTTTTACGGATAAACCAATTCAAATAGG
>CAZTDB010000416.1:0-3185 GCA_964612385.1 uncultured Ignavibacteriaceae bacterium | reverse complement strand
TTCTTAATATTAACGGCTTTGCCGCTTTTGCCTGTCGCAAGCAGCAAGTCAGTTTGTCTGCACAGGAACGCCGGTATTTGTAATATATCGGCAGTTTCGGAAGCAAACGGTATTTCATCAATGGAGTGAACATCCGTCAACAACGGTATCCCTAATTTCTTCTTTACATTCGAAAGTATCTTTAATGCTCCCTTATCGCCTATACCGCTGAAGGAGTTAATGCTCGTTCTATTTGCTTTTTTATAGCTCGCCTTAAAAATAAATGGAATTTTTAGTTCGGAAGTGATTTGAAGAATAGATTCGGCAGTGGACATTGTGATTTTTTCACTCTCCACCACACAGGGTCCAGCTATTAGGACAAAAGGATTATTATCACCGATTATTATATTGTTTATTTGTACCATTAAAAATCTTTTACGATGTTAGAATTACTTGCCGAATCAATTTCGAAAGAATTGGATATAGTTAATTCTTTCGTTTTAGTGTGATAAATATAAAAAAAATCGTAATATTTATTGAACTTCTTTTTATCTTAATCAAAGTTAATTATCGGTTTTTGGGCATCATCTCAAAAGGCTGAAATAATAATGGTGAAATAATGCGGAAAAAGAGTATAGCATATTTTTTAATCATAACGGTTTTTATTTGCGTTTTCAACGGTGTGCAGTTAAAGCCTCAGCCGCAGCGTTTAATGAATTCATCGGAAATATTGACGGCACTGAAAAAGTTAAACATAGTTGGGAATGTGCTTTACATTGCTGCACATCCTGATGATGAGAATACGGCAGCTTTATCATATTTATCAACCGGGCTTGGCTTAAGAACAGCATATCTTTCTATAACACGCGGAGACGGTGGACAAAATTTAATCGGCAGCGAGCAGGATGAACTGTTAGGAATAATCAGAACCGGTGAATTATTAGAGGCAAGAAAAATTGACGGTGCTGAACAATTTTTTACCAGAGCGATAGATTTTGGCTATTCAAAATCGCCTGAGGAAACATTTACTGTGTGGGATAACCGAGCAGTGCTTTCGGATGTTGTTTGGATAATCAGAACTTTCAAACCTGATATAGTTATTTCACGTTTTCCTTCAAGCGGCGGCGGGCATGGTCAGCATACAGCATCGGCAATTTTAGCTGAAGAAGCATTTATGCTTGCAGGCAATCCAGACGCATTTCCGGAACAGTTAGAATATACATCGGTTTGGCAGCCAAAAAAAATATACTGGAATGGATGGCTCCAGGCAATTGAACAAAGCAGTACCTCCACATCAGATATCATTATGATTGATGTTGGAAAATACAATCCTTTACTCGGATTATCGTACACTGAAATTGCCGCTTTAAGCCGAAGCATGCATAAGAGCCAGGGTTTTGGTTCTTCCGCAAGGAGAGGTGAATCAACAAATTATTTTAAAAACCTCGCCGGTTCAGGTTCTTCCAAGGGACTGTTAGATGGAATTGATGTATCGTGGAAACGCATACCGGGCTCCGGATTAATTGAGAAAAAAATTGCTGAAGCACTTTCCGATTATCAGCCGGAGAATCCCTCCTTGATTGTTCATCATTTGTTAGATGCTTACAGAGAAATGCTGAAAATTGAGAACAATTTTTGGATTGATCAGAAAAAGAAAGAAATAGTTGAAATAATTAGATCGTGCGCCGGAATTTGGGTTGAAGCAATCTCATTCAAACCGTCTGCAGTACAAAATGAGGAAGTTAAAATTACGAGCGGCATCGTAAACCGCTCCGATATTCCTATAAAATTAAAAAGCATCCGGGTAAATACTGAGACGCTAACAGTAAACAATATTTTTCTTGAACAGAATAAATTTATCGCTGCCGAGCATACAATAGAGATTCCAAACAATTTACCTATAACTCATCCCTACTGGTTAAATGAAGAGGCTTCAAAGGGATTGTATCAGGTGAAAAATCAAAAGGACATTGGCAAACCGAAATCGCATCCGCCGATAGAGATAAATTTTTTAATAGAAATTAATGGAGTTGACATATCGTTTACAACGCCGCTTTATTATAGGTGGACTGACCCTGTGGAAGGCGAAATGTATCGCCCCTTTGAAATTACACCCGAAGTAACAATTAACTTTGAAAGCAAAGTTTATTTGTTTCCCGATAATTTGAAAAAAACTATTACAGTAACTGTTAAAAGCCATACCGACTCGGTCAAAGGAATTCTAAAATTAAACTCATCGAAAGGCTGGACTATAACACCGGATTCTTATTTATTCGATTTCAAGAAGTTGAACGATGAACAAGTTTTTTCATTCAGAGTAAAGCCGCCTGCAGATAATGACGAATCGAACTTAACTGCCGAGGCAGATGTAGATGGCAAAGTTATCTCGAGAAGCCTAATCGAAATAAATTATCCCCATATTCCGCGTCAACGAATTTTTCCGGACGCTAAATCAAAATTATTAATGTTTAATAATGAAAGAGTGATTTCAAAAATTGGCTACTTAATGGGCTCGGGAGATGAACTTCCATATTATCTTGAGCAGTTGGGTTACGAGGTAACTCTATTGAGTGATCAACAACTTGAGAACAACGATTTAAATATTTTCGAAGCCATCATTACAGGTGTTAGAGCTTATAATACACGGGATAGAATATCTGCTCATCACCCAAAACTTTTGGATTACGTAAAAAACGGCGGAACATTATTGGTGCAATACAACGTTAATCGCGGATTAAAACTAGATCAAATAGGTCCCTTTCCATTCGTGATTTCAAGAGATAGAGTAACTGTTGAAGATTCTCCCGTTTATTTCAAAAATCAATCTCACCACTTATTAAATTATCCAAATAAAATTATCAAAAATGATTTTGACGGTTGGGTGCAGGAAAGAGGATTATACTTCGCACAAAACCGGTCGCCGGAATACGAAACAATCGTATCTTTTGCAGATCCGGGTGAGTCTGCTTTGGATGGTGGTTTACTATATTGCAAATACGGAAAAGGAACTTTCATCTACACAGGCTTAGCATTTTTCAGACAGATTCCAGCAGGTATTCCAGGAGCAATAAGATTTTTTAACAATTTAATTTCTTCAGGTAAGAATGAAAAAACAAAACATTTCTCAAACTGATCATCTGATTGAGGAACCTCCGTTATTCATAAAAACCTGGCGAAGGTTTTACGTTCTTGTTATCATGTTCTTA
>CAZTDB010000415.1:0-3201 GCA_964612385.1 uncultured Ignavibacteriaceae bacterium | reverse complement strand
AAGGAATATAAAATAATGGGAAAAGGACTTATAATTATAACTCTCGGAGTCTCCATAATAATTGGATATTTTGCACTTAACCTTAATGCAAATTCAAACAGGGGCTTGCAAACCACTCTTGATTTTTTCGAAACCACGCAGGCAAGATTAATCGCCAATTCCGGAATAGAAATTTATTTGGAAAAGATGAGAAGAAATAAAAGCTTAACCGGAACCTACTTAAATAATTCTCTCATGGATGGTTCTTATGATATTTTTATCTCAGGTGTCGATTCACTTATGACAATATCTGCGGTTGGAAGATATAGAGATAAAATCCATAACAGCATAGTAACAGCGAGAAGAACACAAGTTACTATCCCGGATGTAAATTCTGCTATATATGTTTCGTCCGATAACGTAAGCTTGGATCTTAATGGAAATATAGATATAAGCGGTCACGATCATAATATTGACGGTACTCCGGGTCCGCAGCCCTCTTTACCCGGTATAGCGGTTGACGATCCGGCTGACAGCGCGTACATCGTCAATTCTTTAAAACCAAAAATTTCTAATGCTATATTAGGTGCCGGCGGTGCACCCAGCGTTAGAACTGTAGAAGATAATACTGACTGGCTAACTTTAACCGAATCCTACATTTTTGCTGCCGATACTACGCTTGCAACAGGAACTTATACCACCGGAACAATATTGGGCACTGCTGCTAATCCCATTATAACTTATGTAAATGGTAATGTCGATTTTTCCGGGCAGGCAAGCGGTTACGGGGTAATGGTAGTTAACGGCAATTTATCAATGAGCGGATTGTTTTCATACAAAGGAATTATAATCGCTTATGGTCAATCATCGATTGAAACTAAGACTGTGGGCAATGGCGGTATCTATGGTGCAGCTATTTTTGTCGGTCAAAATGTAAACATCCACGCAACGGGAAATGCTCAATTCTACTACAGCAGCCAGGCAATCTTATTAGCGCAGAACAATCTTAAATCTTCACGATTTGAAATTTTAAGCTGGTGGGAATAATTAGAGTATTAAAAAATTTCATTTCGAATAAGAAGAAGCACGGCGGATTGAGGGACAATTAAAAATTTTTCCTTCTCAAATTCTATCTCATAAGCTTCTTTTCTTAAGAAGATAGCAATATCCCCTTCCTTTGCCTGCAGCGGTATATACTTTACCGAATCTTTCGATTCTTTCCATGGTTCCTCATCTATTGGCGTAGCCATAGGATAACCGGGACCAACTTTTATTACATAACCGCTTTGAATTTTTTCTTTTTCCGAAACGCCGGGCGGCAAGTATAATCCGCTAACAGTCTTGTTCGATTCTTCCTCAGGGCGAACTAAGATTCTATCCCCAACAACAATGAACTTATGTATGTTCTTTATATTAAATTCCATCAAGTTTCTAAATCATTCTAAATTATGCAGCTCAAATATATCAAACTCTTACCTCAATTAGTATTGAATAGATTGGCATTACGTGTTCGTTGGATAATTCGTTTGATTATTGCCGGATAAATATTACTTAAAAACACGCCGGTTTTTCTTAATAACGGATTCATAATTATTTTTTGCACAGCCGAGGCTATGTGGATTCTTTCATTAAATAGTTCGTTCCATTTCTCTATATACATTCTTTGAGTCGCATTTTCAGAAAGCTTCATTTTCTTTTGATGTTGAAATAACGATGCTAACAACCGTGCACTTTCCATTGCCATTCCTATTCCGTCACCGGTTAATGGTGCAATAACTCTTGCAGCATCACCGATTGTATAAATTCCTCTTTCAATCAAATTTCTTCTTCCGAAGAAAATATTTCCGGTCCCAATAATAGATTTCTCTTGCAGTTCTTTTTCCAAATCATTTTGGAAAAGGAATCTGAAATTATTACTCAGCTTCATCATCCTTACAAATTGAATTTTGGGAGGTACACTTGGATTCACCCGTTTTTCAAGATAACATAAATTCACTAATCCTTCGTTAATGAAATTTACCCCGCAGTAAATTTTATCGAAAGCATAAATTCTAATCTCATTTGAATCAAAGCTGGAAACATGTTTTTTATCGAAATGAATTTTCACTCCGATCATGCCTGATTTGATGTTGGTAAAATTCCGTATTAAAATTTTATCCAATTTACTTTGCTTTCCCCATGCAGCAATTAATTTTGAGACCGTTATTTTCTCATCTATCGCAATCTTCTTGTTATTCACGGTAAGAATAAAACTGCCTCCTTTGTTTGTTATTTCCGTTATTTCTGCAGGCTGAAAAATAACTGCACCGCTTGCTTTACCCTGTGATAAAAGAAAATGATCAAATACAGACCGACTCAGTCCAAAACCTTTAAAGTTTAGCGGGACAGTGATTTCTTTAGAGTCGTTATTAATAAACCTGAAGCGTGTGATAGTATTTGGTTTAAGCGATAAAAATTGCTCTAACAGATCAAGCTCTTGCAAAATGTTTATCACTTCAACCGAAAGAAATTCACCGCACAAGGTATCACGCGGAAAGGATTTTTTTTCGAATAGACAAACGCTGTACCCGAGGCGAGACAGATAAATGGCTGTGACTGCTCCTGCTGGTCCACCTCCAATTATTCCAAATTCAAAGTCATTCATTAAAGCTTAATTATAGATTATAATCAACCACCTGAACGCCCATTTTCTTCTAATCTCAAATCTGGTGATGTTTAGGTCTTTCAGGATGCCAATTAGTTCTTTTTTAATAAATCCTCGTTTTACTGAAAGCGGCGCATCGTTTTTAACTAATTGATTCCTTGATAAAAGTTTTGTAAGGAACCAGATTCCGATTAAAGCGAAAACAGAGCGTCTTAAATCATTTATAACAATCCCGTAATTGCAAAGCGATTGTAAATTTTTTAACAGCAGTTTTATTTGTGTTCCGGTTAAATGATGCATAAATAAAGAAGCGTGACATACATCGAAATACTTCTGTTTAAATGGAAGGTTCATCGCATCGGCACAAATTACGCGGAGTGAATTTCTTCTTAATATGTATCTACATACCTGTTTATTTTTATCAATACCGTAAAATTTCAGATTGATATCTTTAATATTTAAAACGTCATCTGCTCCGCCGGTTCCAACATCAAGAATTTTTAATTCTGATGAAGTATTCTTTCTTGCTGCAATTTTTTGAATACCTAATTTAGATACGCGTCTTCCGCCTAAATACT
>CAZTDB010000414.1:0-3201 GCA_964612385.1 uncultured Ignavibacteriaceae bacterium | reverse complement strand
AGATGAAAATAATTTCTTTGCTGGTACTAAAACCAAATTTTCCAGATGTTAGATTTTCAACGTCGCGCCGGAAGTCTTCAATTTTATCAGGTTTGATCATTGCGGAAAACTCAGCCTTATCTTTATATTCGTATGAAATGTTTTTAGCTTCAGCATTATTTAGTACTCTAAAAATGTTGCTTACGAAAGAAAAATCCACGATAATCTTGCATTGATGATAACCAATTCTTTCAATCAACCGGCATGCTTCAATTGTCTGCACGGCTGAGTTGTAATAAGCCTTACCTAAGAGTCCTACTCCTAATTTTACACCCCCAAAATACCGAATCACAATCAGTAAAATGTGATTTAATCCGTAATGGTCAATCGCATTAAGGATTCTTATCCCCGCTGTTCCGGATGGTTCACCGTCATCTGAATATTTTAGATAATCGTCAAATTTATATGCATAGCAATGATGGGTAGCATCGAAGAATTTTTTTTTGACTGAGCTTAATAAATCCTGAATTTCCTCATGATTGCTTAACGGATAGACTTGAGCAATAAACAGCGAGCCTTTTTCCTTGTGTTTTGATTCGCAAAATTCTTTTATCGTTCGAATTTTTAATTGAGGCATTTTACGTGTATGATTAGCAAAAAAGTACAGTCATGCAGATTTAATTAAATTGATTTTCAGAATCTCAATAAGTAATATATCTGATTGAAAATTTAAAATGAATTTAAATTGGAAAAAGAATTTATAACAATAAAAGGCGCAAGGGAACACAACCTTAAGAATATCGATTTAGAAATTCCTCGTGAATCTTTTACCGTAATAACCGGCTTATCGGGTTCGGGTAAATCATCTCTTGCTTTCGACACAATTTATGCTGAAGGGCAAAGGCGCTATATCGAATCGCTTTCTGCTTATGCCCGCCAATTTCTTGACATGTTGGAAAAACCGGATGTTGACCTGATAGAAGGTTTAAGTCCTGCAATTTCTATTGAACAGAAATCCACTTCAGGCAATCCACGTTCGACTGTCGGCACCGTTACGGAAATTTATGACTATCTGAGACTTTTATTCGCACGCGTAGGAATGCAGCATTGTACGAACTGCGGAAAACCTGTTTCAAAGCAATCTTCCTCACAGATAATTGGCTCAATTATCACTTCATTTAAGAGTAAAAAGATTTCAATTTTAGCTCCTGTTATAAGAGGAAGAAAAGGTCATTACAAAGAGCTGTTTGAAGAAATTTTGTCGGACGGATTTTTAAAGGTTCGTGTTGATAACGAATTCTTCGAAATAACAAAAGGATTTCAGGTTGATAGATATAAAGTTCATAATATCGAAATCTTGATCGATAAATTAATCGTAAGTGAAAATTCACGACAGAGATTAACTGAGTCAATCGAAGTAGCTTTGAATTACGGCAGCGGAATTGTGATTGTGAATGCCGCCGATACTGACAGCATTTACAGCAGACATCTTGCATGCCTCGATTGCGGAATAAGTTACCGTGAGCTTGCACCAAATTCATTTTCTTTCAACTCACCTTACGGCTCATGCTCGGAATGTGAGGGGCTTGGAGAGAGAAAAGAATTGGATATCAATTTAATTATTCCCGATTGGAATAAATCAGTTAACGAAGAAGCAATTTCGCCGCTTGGCAAACCGAGACCTATATGGTTCTTCAACCAACTGAAATCTGTCGCTGATAAATACGGATTTACCTTCGACACAAAATTATCTGAACTATCAGCCGAGCAAAAAGACATACTTCTTTATGGAAGCAAAGAGCGAATTGAATTTACTTATTCTTATGGTGGAACTAAACCAGTCACCTACATGCATAAATTTGCCGGACTATTTAACTACTTAAAAAATTACTACAACACCACAAGCTCAAACAATATAAGAGAGTGGGTGGAATCTTACATGAATACTGTAGTGTGTTCCACTTGCGGAGGAGGACGCTTAAAAAAAGAATCCTTGGCAGTCAAAGTTAATAGCAGGAACATAAGCGAAATTACTTCCTTATCATTAGATAAAGCCTATAATTTATTCAAAGGTCTTAAGCTTAAAGGCAGAGATGCGATTATAGCAAAACCAATATTAAAAGAAATTACTGAGCGGATTGGATTTCTTCTGAACGTAGGACTTGACTATTTAACCCTTAACCGTTCTGCCAGGACTTTATCCGGAGGCGAATCGCAGCGAATAAGATTAGCTACACAAATTGGAACTCAGCTTGCCGGTGTTCTTTATGTTTTGGATGAACCGAGCATTGGCTTACATCAAAGCGATAATATTAAACTTATTAAATCGCTGAAGAAGTTGCGGGATTTAGGAAATACGGTAATTGTAGTTGAACATGATAGAGAAACAATTGAAAGTTCCGATTATATAATTGATTTAGGTCCCGGTGCCGGAGAGCATGGTGGAGAAGTATGTTTAACAGGAGAAACAAAAAAATTATTACACTCTAAAAATGGGTTCGATTCTCTTACCCTATCTTATTTGAATAAAAAAAAGCAAATCCCTCTTCCAAAGCAAAGACGAAGAGGAAACGGAAAGTTTATTAAGCTTATCGGTGCAACCGGGAATAATTTAAAAAATGTCGATTTGAATATTCCCCTTGGCATATTTACTTTAATTACGGGTGTAAGCGGGTCCGGCAAGTCATCAATCTTAAATGAAACTCTTGTTAAAGTATTGATGAACAAGATTTATAAATCGAAGATGGTTCCTCTCCCTTACAAATCAGTTGAGGGTTTAGAGAATATCGATAAAGTAATTGAAATAGATCAGACTCCTATAGGCAGAACACCACGCTCGAATCCGGCAACATACACAGGACTTTTCACTTTTATTCGCGATTTATTTGCACAGCTTCCGGAATCAAAAATAAGAGGTTACAGCACGGGGCCTTTTAGCTTTAATGTTGCAGGCGGCAGATGTGAAGAATGCAGCGGTGACGGATTGAAAAAAATTGAAATGAATTTCTTGCCCGACGTTTATGTTTTATGCGAAGCCTGCGCCGGTAAAAGATACAATAGAGAAACACTTGAAGTTCTTTATAAAACTAAATCAATTGCGGATGTGCTTGAAATGCGTGTGGATCAAGCACTTGAGTTTTTTGAAGATCTTCCTAGAATTAAGAGAAATCAGCCGGCGCGGAGGGTCTCACGTTCCAGACGAGTTCGCAGGTCCAGCAACAG
>CAZTDB010000413.1:0-3214 GCA_964612385.1 uncultured Ignavibacteriaceae bacterium | reverse complement strand
AAAGAACAAATCCAACTTGTCATTCCGAAGGAGTCCTCACCATTCATTGTCATTCCGAGTGAGTCCTCGAACGAGGAATCTTAACAGCGCCGCAACGAAAGATTTCTCTCTTCGTTCGAAATGACAATACACTAACAACACTATCACCCTGCCATTCTAAACGAGTACTCACCACACACATGTCATTCCGAGTGAGTCCTCGAACGAGGAATCTTTACAGCGCCGCAACGAAAGATTTCTCTCTTCGTTCGAAATGACAATTCGCAAAGAACAAATCCAACTTGTCATTCCGAAGGAGTCCTCACCATTCATTGTCATTCCGAGTGAGTCCTCGACTGAGGAATCTTTCCGGAACTGCAGTGAAAGATGTCTCTCTTTCCGAAGGATCGTTCCGACGTTCGACATGACAGTACTCAAAGAAAAAATCCAACTTGTCATTTCGAAGGAGTCCGCGACTGAGGAATCTTCCCGGAACTGCAGTGAAAGATTTCTCTCTCCGTTCGACATGACAAAAACACTTTTTACTCATTGTCATTCCGATCACCCGGCTCACTATTGCTTAACGCAGCAAAATCATTTTCTTCACACTATTATATTTTCTTTGCCCGTCAAACGATTCGGCATTCATAACTAAAAAATACACACCGGAAGAATAGCCCATTGCATTCCACTTTATTTCATGGTATCCTTCTTCTTGCAAGCGGTTGAGCAAGGTTTCAACTTTTTCGCCGAGCATGTTATAAATGCTTATCATAGCTTTACTCTTTACGGGCAAACCAAATTTTATTGTTGTAACCGGGTTGAAAGGATTGGGATAATTTTGTTCGATATTGTAATCAACCGGAATATCAATCTTAACTACGGGAAATATAATTGAAATATCAGCAGGCTCCTTACCAAATAAATCTACTACTTCCGACAGATTGGAAACATTAAGTTGAAATGTTTTGTCTTTATCAAATCCTTCTTTTGCTTTAAAAATTAATTTTATCGTCAGCTCATTAGAACCCGTATCGTCGTTATAAAACATATCGTTAATCCAGGCGCCGGTAATTATTCCGTCTTCTAAGAGGTTGAAAGTACCTTTAAATTTATTATCAACTTTAAGATCAACAAATTCGGCAAACACCGGCTGGTAATTAATTATGATTGATGCCGCTGCAATACTGCTGCCCGAAGTAATTATTAGCGGCAGTTCAAATTCGTCAAATTTATTTATCTTAATTTCGCCGTGTAAACTTACCCGGTAATTTGATTTTGCAGCAGCGTAGGTGCGGTATGATTTGTTTACATCACCCGTTATTAGTGAAGCAATATTTATTTGCTCATCCTGTTCAATTTTTATTTTGCTGTCAACAGGCAGACTGTCAACTCCGAAAAATTTGTAAAAAAGAAACACCCAATCCGATTTCCCGTTCGGAAAACTGTCGATTAAAAAAACATATCTTTGAAGAATGAGCTGCAGATCGCTGTTGTTTATCATTCCGTTATTATCAGCATCGGCTGCCAGAATTTGCAGCGTATCGAGTTCAGCAAAACCATAAAGATACTTAACAATAAGTAATATATCCGACGCCGTTACTGCCGACCATATAGGGGGAGGCGATAGATTTATTTCATAAGTGCCGGAAAGAAAGCCGTCAAATTTATAAAAGCCGCTGTCATCCGTTAGAGATTCTTTCCCATCTCCGCCGGTGTTTGAATCTAAGCTTACAATAAACTCGTTTAACGGAAAAAGCCCGCCGCTTCCCTCATATTGCAAATAGCCTGAAAGCTGTAATGTTTTCACCGTTCTGAAACTAAAAGCATTGGACCACGAACCATTTCCACTGCTATTTACACTCCGAACTCTCCAATAATAATCGGTGTTGAATGCGAGATTATTTGCGATAAAATTGTTTTCGTTAACCGACTCATTAATGTGTACAGAACTAAAATTTTCTTTTTTAGATAAATGAAAGTTATAACTGTCGGCATACTTTGCATTATTCCAATTGAAAATGATTGGAAGAGTTACATCACTGCTGTTATTTAACGGAGACAAAAGCTCGGTCTTCTGCGGCAGCGGAAAGCGTATCGAAAAGAAATCATCGCTTACATCAAATATACCTGCGTTGAACGGATCTGATACGCGAATTAAACATGAGTCTGAAATCTCAAAAGGTATTTGCCATCCTCTTTCTGCCGATAAGTATGTGTAAACAGTTGCAATCGGTTTCCAATTCTTACCTGCATCTGCGGAAAACTCAATCTGAACATACCGGTTCTTTCCACTTATCCAATGAAGATCGTGATTAGCTTCTGCATTGAATACCTCGCCTCCGTTCGGAGAGACAACCCGTAAAGCACCTAATTTAAATTTACTGCTAATAGAAAATATTTGGGGATTGCGGGAATCAATTATTTTAATTTTTGTGTTTTCATTTTCTATCGGGGGAATTAACCAATCAAAAGAAAGCGATGAAGCATCATAATTTGTTATTATTGTCTCCCAGCTTTTTCCGTCATTGGTTGAATATTGAATATCTATTTTTTCTATCTCATAATTTTCCCATGTTATTTTTAATGTATCATTTATTTCAAAAGTTTCTCCGCCGCTTGGGAATAATAATTTTAATCCGCCAAAAATTGCTTCAATTGTTCGATCGGAATTTATGTTATTAAAAGTGTAGCTGCTAACAGGTCCAATCGACTGGCTGTCAATTAACACATCCGTAATGAAAAATCCTTTGTCGGGTGTAATATTAAAATATTGCGATGTGCCGAAAAGAAGCTGAATAATACCGTTAGGAAAAATAGTGCCGTAATCATTGGAGCGGGAAATAATTTTAAATTTATTCGGAATAAACTTTGCTTTGATACTATGATCGGAGTTAATATTAGAAAAGAAGTATTGCTCTACTGCACCGACGAAGATATTATCAACATAAACTTCCGAAACAGAGTGACCGCTGTCGGCAATGATTTTAACCAAAAGCTCATCGCCATAGCTCACACTGAAAAATCCGCCGGGCAAAATTGAACCGTTGCCTTCAACTGTGGTTGTTATCTGCGGTATATTAACAAATACGGGGATGTTAAGGTTAGCGGCGTCCATACCGTCACTTGCGGAAATAGTAATAACTCCTTCCCCTCTCCAATTTTCCGTATGATCGATCAGTAGGTGATTATTTTCGTAGTTAACTATAAGGTTTTCATCGCTGCTTGACACGTT
>CAZTDB010000412.1:0-3221 GCA_964612385.1 uncultured Ignavibacteriaceae bacterium | reverse complement strand
AATAAATATTTTACTGCCTCACGGTGATCGCCGTCTTCAAGCCCGGTAATGATTAAATTGAGAGATTGTTCATTCCTTAAAATATTTTGATCGGGTCTTGTTCTATCTTTTTCTGGGAAAACACCGGGAGGTCTTTCATAATTGGGATTATCTTCATAGTTAATAACTAAAACCGCAAGCACCGTATCTTCCTGCTTAATTTTTTGCCACTGCGATCCCACAAGATTAAATTCCGCCAGCCTTATATGCACCATACTTTCAACTCCTTGAACAAAAAGCCTAATGAATTCCACGTTGGCAAAAGTAGGATCTCCTATATTAAGCAATGTATCTTTCAAAGGAATTTGGAATAGATACCAACCTGCATTATCACCGCCGCCCTGAATGTATTTATTCGTTGAAGCGTTAGTATCCAATGGAATTTCATATCTGAAATAACTGTTAACTAAATCAAGGTTTCCGTTCCGGTTAAGGTCTTCGGTGTCGGGCAGCCTTCCGATATCAGAGTTAACTGCATTACCTTCGGTACCATTTATATTGAAATAATCAAACAGGGTTCTATTTAACCCGGCAGGCAAATAAAAATTATCACCGCTCGGATCGGCTTTTGTACTGTTAAATTGAATTCGTTCTTCGGCATCTAATAAACCGTCAAGCCCGGTGTCCTCCGAAGGATCATCAATTGCATTATTGTAAGGAGGTCTGTCTTCTGTATCCAACTTACGGTTAGGAATTACATCCTCACTGATTCTGCCCAGGTCTAAATAAATTTTTGCATCTGGTGGAGCAGTGCCAATATTAATCCAAAATTCAATGAACTCAATATTTTCTTCTATTAGGTTGCTGGCAGTAGAAGAAAGATATTTCATAGCACCGCCCCAAACCTTCCTTCTGTCTAAAAGCTGAGGTTCATAATTATAAGTGCCGGGTGTATCGGGTAAGAAGACATAATCCATTACTGTTATATTTTGCTCGGTATCGGCAACTTTCTTTCTATCGCCCCAAATGTCCTTAACATATACATCCGATGGTGTTGCTGTAAACCAAAAGCTTTTTCCTTTGAAGTCCATCTTCTCTTTATATGTTAAACCGGGTAGATATTGAAGTGAATCGGGCGCACTTAAATCTTTCCATGAAGTATAGGAAATTCCTACAGGTATAATTCGTTTGGCTCCTTCAAAGTCATCTATGTAGGCAATGCTTTTTCCTTTATCGGATTCAATTGTACTTTTTTTTGTGTTTGGATCGGGATTGATGTACGCATATTCGGCAGAAAGCCGGAATGAAGACATTTCGCGTGTAGAAATAATATTGTCTAACGCTTTTGTAACTAAAGGAAGATCTGCCTGAGTACTAAAATCTAATCCATAAATTGTATTATTTAAGGGTTCTTCACCGATACGAACTTTATCGCTTAAAGTCTGCTGATTCAAATTCAGCATCGAAAAACCAAGCTTAGTTTTTTTCGAAATGTCCAGTAATCCCCTTGCGCCAATTAATGTTTTAGATGCAAGCTGAAAGAGATCATTTTGTTCGTAGGTAATTTTCAAGTCGGCACCGGCAACGAGAGCGGCATCGTTTCTGATTGTAAGCTGCCCCATATTATAATCAACTGAATAATCAACTCCGGAGGTTAATTCTCTTCCATTAAGAAGAACACGCACTGAATTTTCTACAATGTTAAATCCTAATTGGTAAGTAGCTGAGGCATCACCGGAATATTTTCCGGTCATTATCCATTTATCTTTTATCTTGTCCTGTCTTGCAATAGTTTGTGTTGTATCGTAAACTGCATTAAAAGACATGGTATCAGGAATACCTGAAGGCAGATTGTTTCTGAAAGGTTCGAGGAATGGGAAAATAATTTCACCGGTTAGCGGCAAAATAGTTTTACCGGGTTCCCAATCAAATACGTTATCCGGATTTGGTGAGCCGCCTGCATCTACATTATCCAATCCGAATGCATTTAGAAGCCTTACAGTTCCAATATCGGTTACAGGCTCTTCGCCTTCCCGTTCATATTTTATTTGAAATTCAAATCCTTCCTGCTTAAGATTTCTTCCACCAACGGGATAAATATTTTTTAATTGAAGCTTCCATGCTTTTTTATATTGGGGTTTAAGATAAGCAGGTTTAACAAGCTTAAGCACTAGCTTATGTGCAGTATCCGATTGGGTTGTTGTTACAAATTCACCAAAGTATGAATCGTCCGTTGCGGTTTGCACACTGTTTTCAACCCGGTAAGCAACAGCTATCATATCTTGATCTTGTATTTGAGTTTTGAAGGTAATAAAGCCTGTTTCGGGATGTAAGGTATAATCAACATCTTTTTGCAGCAGTACAAATCGTCCGGTTTCTTTGGTGCCGGGTACCGGGTCAATTTCACCACGAAGCGTAGGATCAATATCATCATAGTCTTGTCCGGCTGAAAGAGGCGGCAGCTCGATGTAAGCATTCGCACTTCTTTCCCGCGAGGCATCTGTTACAATTGTATTAATCGATTTCCAAACTTCAATATCAACTACCGAATATTTCAAATCAACGTCGGGGACTGCTCTGCTGTAGTAACGATTAAACAAATTGAGCGAAGCATCGGTGTTTGCATAAACTTCATCGAGGAAGTAATGATTAATAGAATAATCGTATGCACGAAGAGTAAATGTTTGGGATGTTGCTCCGCCGCTTACGGATACTTCTTTTACTTCACCTTTTTTCTGACTCGCTAAAGTAGTTAAAGTAAAAGGACCCATTTTAAAATTAGCTTTAACTCCGAATAAAGCTTCGCTGCCGCCGACAAGCGGTGAAGTTTGCAGTGAAACATTTCCTGCTTCAATGCTTTGAATTATTTCATCTTCATAACCTGTGTATTTTATCTTAAGCTGATTTTCGTATTCAAAAGTACGCTCTGTATTCCAGTCGGCATTTATGTTCAATTTATCACCGATCGTTCCGCTGACGTTTATTTGAACTGTTTGCTTAAAGTCGGGTTCGTTTCGTGTATTGCCAAGTCGTGAAGCTGTTACACCTTCGGTCGTTTCGCTTCTCCAGGCGCCGTGAATATCAACTGCCCCTCCTATACGCAGGCTTATTTTAGGTTCGCCGAAAATGCTTAACACGCCAACACTCGGCAGAGGAATTTCGAAATCGGTAATATCCTTTATTAAATCGCCTAATCCTTTTTCAGTTGATATTAACTCATATTTGTACGAAAGATTTTCCCA
>CAZTDB010000411.1:0-3243 GCA_964612385.1 uncultured Ignavibacteriaceae bacterium | reverse complement strand
CGTTATAGCAAACCTTTTCTTTATTTGCTCATGGTAACTATCATCGAGGATGTTTAACAAAATTGCGTTCAGCTTTGTCTCGATAAAAGATTCCCACCCGATTATTTCGTTATGATTCATCTCCGGTATAATATTATGAAATGCATGCATCTTTGAATTTTCATTCAACTGGCATTTAAAGCGATAACCCACTGCGGAGGTAACATCGGCGCATGAATAAATTAGGGGAATAAAACCAATTAACTTTTCGGCGTAATTAAATGCGGAATTATCTTCCTTTGAATATAACGAGGAGTATTTTATCCATAGCTCAATTATTTTATTAACTACTTCATCCTGCGCTTTAATTAGTTTCAAGCTTTGCATCACTTTTAAAAGCGAGAAAAAACTTAATCCCAAGGCAAATCTTGGCTGGTAGCCTTTAGGAATTTTTACGAAAGGAAATTTATTCTTTTCAGCAATCTCCCCCACTTTACCGCCCGTGCTGATGCATATTATTTTACAATTGCGTTTAATTGCCTGCTCGAATACTTCGATTGTTTCTTCCGTACCTCCGGAGTATGAAGATACAATAACAAGCGTGTTTTCATCTGCAAAGGAAGGAAGCGTATAATTTCTATTAACTTGAAACGGAACGGATAATTCCTCACCCAAAAAATTTTGAAGCAAATCGCCGCTTATTGCAGAGCCGCCCAAACCGGTTAGAATTATTTTATTAAATTCAGTACGGCTAATGCCGCTTAGGTCAATTTTATTAGTCCATGCATATTCAATTTGGCGATGATAATTTATTAAAACATCAAATTGATTTTGAGGATCATATTTTTTTACAAGCTCTTTGATTAACATTTTATCCTTAAATAATGTGACGGGTTCGTATGATATTATTTTCCTTAAAGAATTTCTCAATATGGGCTATCACTTCACTTTCGGTAGCACAAGCAAGGCATTCTTCAGCCATTTGCTTTGCTTTTTTGAATGAGATGCTTCGAATTATTCGCTTCGCATAAAGAATGGTTGCGGGTGACATGCTTAATTCTTCGATACCGAGTCCGACAAGCAGCGGAATTGCAAGTGTATCAGCTGCCATTTCACCGCAGAGACTCAATTCTTTTTTATATCTGTTAGATTCAGTTACAATAAACTTTAAGGTACGAAGTAAAGCAGGGCTAAATTCCTGAAATAAGTCTGAGACTAAATCGTTTCCCCGATCAACTGCCATTAAATATTGAATTAGATCGTTCGTGCCGATACTCAAGAAATCGACTTCTTTAGCAAATTCATCAACCATAACTGCTGTAGACGGCACTTCGACCATAATGCCGGTGCGTATGTCCTTATCGAATGCAATTCTTTCACGTTTAAGTTCATCCTTACATTCGTCAATTATTTTTTTGGTTTCGCGCACTTCTTTAATAGTAGTAACCATGGGAATCATGAATTGAATATTTTTATTGACACTTGCTCTTAATACTGCTCTAATCTGTGTCTTGAATAAACTTAGGTTCTCTAATAAAAGTCGTATCCCGCGTAAACCGAGAAACGGATTAGGTTCGTCATACTCGAGAAATCTGAATTTATCTCCTCCGATGTCGAACGCTCGTATAGTAACGAAATCCGGATACATTCTTGAAGCTAAGTTAGAATAAATACGGGTTTGTTCTTCTTCGGTTGGAAATTCATTTAGTTCATCTAAAATTTGCTCGGTTCGGTATAGACCTATTCCTTTAGCGCCGCTGGTAATAACAAGATCAATTTCACCGGAAACATCAACGTTAGCCAACAGGGTTATTTCTTTTCCGTCCAAAGTAACTGCCGGTTGATCTTTAAATTCTTCTAAATCTTTTTGAAGTTTTTTTAGGTGTTCAATCTTGTCATTAAAGAAATGTATCTGTTCTTTGGATGGATCGAATAAAACATAACCGTGGAAACCATCGACTATAATTAGCTCACCATCTTTAATTTGATGTGTTGCATTATGTGTGCCTACAACGGCAGGAAGATTCAAGGACCGTGATATTATTGCGGCATGTGAAGTAAGACCGCCATGATCGGTTATAAATCCTTTAACATCGCATCTGGAAAGTAAGATAGTATCTGCAGGACTTAAAGAATCGCTTACTACAATTACATCGCTGGAAATTTTCGATTGCCATCTTTTTTTTTGAAGATTTCTGATAATCCGGTTTTTAATGTCTTCAATATCCTGCGCTCTTTCCTTCATATAGCTCTCATCTGAAGTGCGCATCAGGTTCTGGTACTTTGATATTTCGTCGTTCACAATATATTCAGGCTGCTTTTTTTCTTTGCTTATTCTATCAATTATATTTTGAATTAATATCGGGTCGTCAAGAATCATCATCTGAGCTTCAAAAATGGCTGAACGCTCGTCTCCCATTTTTTCTCTTGCAATTGCAAGCACCTTATTCAATTCTTTTTTCGATTTTGCAAGCGCTTCATGAAGATTCTTTACCGCCTCATCGATATTATTAATATTTCCGTGATTTATTTGAATCTTTTCCTTTGTAAAAAGGAACGATTTGCCGATTACAATTCCAGGTGCAGCAGCAATGCCAGCAATTTTGTTTTCAGCTTCTCTAAATATTTGTTTAAATGATTTCAAATTTCGTCGAAGCCTCTACCGAAGTATTCAATAATTTCTCTGGCGGCGGCTTCTTCGTCTTCACCGTCGAAGGTTAAAACAAGCTCCGAACCCATTTCTGCAGCAAGGGTCATTACGCCGATTATGCTTTTACCGTTAATATTTAAACCGTTTTTTGAGATAAAAAATTCACATTTATATTTTGACGCAAGCTTAACAATTGTTGCCGCCGGTCTGGTGTGAAGCCCTGCTTTGTTAATTATCTTTACTACTTTTTCGATCATCACTTTGATCTTTTAATTAGAGAATGAGCTAACCGTTCAAGAATGAATTTATTTTTTCCATCAGGAAGTTTATTCAGTGCATGCTGAGCCTTAGCAAAATATTTTTCTATTTCGGTGGCAGCCAATTCGAAAATTCCCAATCTTGCATACAGCTTTCTGTATTTATCAACCTGAGCTTTCTTTATACCTTTATGTTTAACAACGGATAAAAGAGCCTTTTCATCCCTGCCTTTTGCATTGGATAGGGCAGACAAAAACAAAAAGGTTTTTTTACCTTCAATCAAATCCCCGCCGGAAATTTTTCCGAATTCTTCTTCTGGTCCCAAAATATCTAACAAATCATCCTGGATTTGAAAT
>CAZTDB010000410.1:0-3247 GCA_964612385.1 uncultured Ignavibacteriaceae bacterium | reverse complement strand
TATTACCACGTGATAATTTTCTCTTCCACTCTTCAATTCTTCAATGGCTTCATATCCGTTCGAAGCTATTTTTGAAATGATAATCCTATCGGCAAAAGGTTTTATAGTATTCATCACCCGCCGAACGTCGTATTCTTCATCTTCTATAAGCAAAACTTTTATTGTGTTGATTGCCATTCATACATCCTTATTTAATTAGAAAAAGTTATAGTAAAAATACAGCCGCCCGAAGCTAAATTGTGGGCATCAATTTCCCAGCCGCAGCGCTTGCATATTTCATAGGCAATATAGCAGCCGTAACCGACATTCCTTGTATCGACATGCTTTGATGTAATATTCTCCAGGAATATTTTTTTGATTCCTTCTCCGTTCTTTTCAAGCAGCTCTGTCATAATTCCCTTTCCATTATCGGAGATAGTAATCTTCGAAATGCCGGTTTCCTGTTCAAACTTTGTATAAACGTTTATCAGCAAATTTTTTACTCTGCCATGATCCAATCCGTTTTGAATGAGCGGCTCTATTATTTCCCAAACAACAAACTCATTTACCGGAACGTTCGGCAGCGTATCATCGAAGTTTAACTTAATTTCAAATGCACTTGTTTTTGTAGTAATTCGCAAAAAGATATTATCGACAATAAACTTAATCACCTCATTCACGTTTGTATTGAATATTGGATTGCGGATTGTTTGCAGCGGCGGATCAAACCATTTCATATCGTAAATAACTCTGGAAATAAAGTTGGAGTATTTAGTTATGCGGTATTTAACATCATTTATATTATCGGCAGAAAGGTTTCGTAAATCTTCTTTGATAAAGCCCATCACTTTTTCAGCTTTATGATGAGTGTGATAAATTCTTTTAGTAAAGACTAATTCCTTTTCATAAGTAATTTGTTTTTTCAAATTTCTTTCATGCTCATCAAACAACAGCTTTTGTGTATCGTCCCTTTCCTTAACCGTATAAGAGGATATAAAATACATCGCAAGCAAGCCAAGCAAAATAAAAGAGAGGTAAATGACTGAGGTTTCATCATAACTTGAAATTATCTGCTCGGTGATAAAAGAAAAGTCGGGTGTGTTTTTCACATAAACGGCTCCGATGTATTCACCCCTTAATACAAAAGGAACAAAAATGTGAAAAGTTTGTTTTTCGGTGAGAATGCTTTGTATCTGTTCGTTTGAACGAATATCCTCCTTCCATTTATCATAAAGCTCTAAGGCTTGCTTGTGCGAGGTTTTTGTTGCAGGAATCAGAGAATTATCGTTTGTTAAAAATGAAAATAAGATTTTTCCCTCATCTATTGCATAGGTGTTTTTTCCCTTGTCAACAAGAATACATATCTCCTGAATGTTATGCTGAAGTATCTGCTGACTCAGTATTATATCAAATGACTGAATTATTTTTTCTTTGCTTTCGTCATTAATTTTTTCCTGAAGATTTATTGTTTCAAGCAGCAGCTCCATTGAAGTGGTAGTCAAATTTGCCAATCTCTCCGCGGAATCTTTCTGATACCATTCTTGAGTGCTGCTAAGAAAACTTTTAACTGATGATTTGTTGATGAAAGAAACTACCAACTGAAAAAAGAATAAGATGATAAACAGCACGGTTAAATGTTTGAACTCGAAATGATATTCGCGAAGGTTTTCAAAAAAGCTTTTCTTTCCCATTGTCCCAATCCCCCATCATTTAAGTAAGATTGATTCCGAATTAATTTTTGCCTCGGCATGCGAAAGAGCTTCACCGGCAGATAATTCATTTTTAATCGCAAGAAGCAAATAGTATGAAAGTATATCGGCAATATTGGTGTAAGTTTCAAGAAATGGTCTGTGAACTCCCCTGGCAAATAATTTTTTATAGAATACAATTTCCTTGTATTTCTCTGCAAACATTTCATTACTATAAAGCGAATTAACAATCGGCAGATAACCCCCTTCTTCAAATAAAATTTTTTGTGCTTCCTCACTAAGCAAGTAATTTATGAATAAGATCGACTCCTGAAGATTAGTTGAATATTTCGAAATCATCAAGTTCCACCCGCCAAAAACCGAAACCGGTTTTTTCCCTTTGAAATGAGGCGTGGGTGCTCTTTCAATGTTTTCAAGCAGATATGAATATTGTGTTTTCTTATTATCTACAAGAAAGCTTGGCCAGCCTCTCAAAAACACACCGTTGTTCTTCAGATAATACTCGTAGCTTGGATTCTCCTTAAACTGAACTACCTGCACAGGAGAAATTTTAAATGTGTTAACAAGATCAATAAGCATTTGCAAAGCTTTTTTCGCCTCAGGTGTATGAAGCCGGAGCGAATCATGCCGGACTATAGTTTCACCTTGACTTGCCATCATTTCTACAAAGCTGCATATAAGACCTTCAAAATCATCTGCCTGAAAAATGAAAAACGGATTTTGTTCTTTCTTGAAATTTTTTCCTAATTCGATTAGGTCTTCCCATGTTATCGAGTTTTCAATCTTAGCTAAATATGAATTGGAATCAGGCAGTTTTTTTATCAGGTCTTTTCGATAGTACATCAAAGCAACATCGATATATAATGGGACGGCAACCAAAGTATCATTATAAATACACGATTCGAGTGCATAGCTTAAAATATTTTTTTTCTGTATTGAGGGAATATAATTCTCAAGTCTTACTGCCCATTTTGCGAATCGCGGTACCCAAATTTGATCGACTGAAAAAACATCAATGCGATCGCTTTTGCTTCTTAAATATCTTGCTAACAACTCCTTTCTTTCGTTCGTGCTGAATTTTTCAAACGGCAGATTGATGGCTTCAACAAAGATTTGACCTTTATATTTTCGGTTAAAATTAGCAATTAATTTTTGGTGAGCAGATGAGATATGATCCGCAAAAAAAATGCGCTTTACATTATTCTCCTTACTCTCTGCAGAATTAAAAGGATTATATACATAGCTTATAAGAATAAGTATGGTAACCAATAAAGAGCTTACAATTACATAAATTAATTTTTCGAAACGCATTTTAATTGTATTATATGGAATGAAACTTTGATTGTGTCTGTCAGCTTAACCGGCAATTTAAACTCCTTCATTTTGCTTGCCACTAATCTTTATAAATCATTTACTGCTCGAAATCTATATCAATCAATTTTATACGGCAAATTGAATCTTTAATCTTTTTTTACTTTATCAATTTAATAATATTTTGTTATTAAAATAATAACAGAAATTCGCAGGAAGAACCCGCCTATTTCAAATTATTGAAAAAT
>CAZTDB010000409.1:0-3249 GCA_964612385.1 uncultured Ignavibacteriaceae bacterium | reverse complement strand
AGTTGGTTAGAGCAGCTGACTCATAATCAGCGGGTCGGAGGTTCAAGTCCTTCCGAGCCCACAGAAAGATGCGAAAGTAATAAACGCTTTCGCATTTTTGTTTTAAAGAAATGTATAGCTTTTGGTTGAATGTCTATGAAGCGGGTCGGAGGTTCTCACAAAGTGATCCTTCGGAGAGTCCCTTCCGAGCCGACAAAAAGATGGAAAATGAATTATATTCGCATTAGTTTAAATAGAAGTGACCGAAATCATACAATTTTTCGAGAGATAAATTTTAACTCCTATATTGTAACGGCTCAATTTACTTTCTAGGAAAGAAAAAAATAAAACTAAAACTACGTAATGAATATTTTTGTTTGAAATATTTACAAAACATTTTTCTGAGAATAATAATTTTGAAATTAAATTTTGACCAAAATGGTTTGAAATGCTTCTGTCCGAGATGCAGAAGAAAGAAAATTTTTGCGGTGGAATTCAAGAACTGTATCAACTAACAAATTATACCCCTGAACATTAAGCGGGTCTTTAAGAAGTACTTGAATATTACACCGACTGACTATATTAATGAGTTAAAACTTAATTACGCTGCAAATTTGTTAGCGAATAGTGATGAAAATATAACGTTCATTTCGCTTGAGTTTGGAATTGAAAATTTGAATCACTTTTATCATTTTTTCAAAAAAAAATAATACATCTCTAGCAGAGTTTAGAAAACAAAATCAAAAAACAATTATTCCAACATAAAACAAAAGGGTTATAATATGGAGTATAGATATCTTGGCAATTCAGGATTAAAAATATCTGCACTATCATTTGGCGCATGGGTAACATTTGGTGATCAAGTAGGTGAGGATATTGCATATCAGTGTATGAGAGAAGCTTATGATGCAGGAGTTAATTTTTTTGATAATGCCGAAGCTTATGCAACAGGACAAGCTGAAATTATGATGGGGAACATTTTAAAGAAAACCGGATGGGACAGAAAAGATTATTTGGTTTCCACGAAAATATTTTGGGGTGGGGAAGGTCCTAACGATAGAGGTTTATCAAGAAAGCACCTTATTGAAGGGACTAATGCTGCATTGAAAAGACTTCAGTTCGATTATGTTGATTTAATCTTCTGCCACCGTCCGGATTTTCATACACCGGTAGAGGAAACCGTTTGGGCAATGAACCATATAATCAATCAAGGTAAAGCTTTGTATTGGGGCACAAGCGAATGGCCGGCTGAAAGAATTTTAGAAGCCTATCATATTGCAAGAAGAGATCATTTGATCCCCCCATTAATGGAACAGCCTGAGTATAACATGTTTAGAAGAGAAAAAATGGAGAAAGAATATCTGCCGCTCTTCGAGAGAATAAAATTGGGAACTACAATCTGGAGTCCTTTGGCGAGCGGTGTTTTGACAGGTAAATACAACAAGGGGATTCCTAATTCGACACGAATGAATCTAAAAGATTATAAGTGGTTAAAAGATTTTATTTCAAGCGATGAAGGAAAAGCAAGAATTGAGAAAGTAAAGAAATTAGAACCGCTAACAAAAGAATTAAACTTATCATTACCCGAATTGGCTTTAGCATGGACATTGAAAAATCCTAACGTCAGTACTGTAATAACCGGTGCCTCAAAACCGGAACAAGTTAAACAGAATATGAAAGCATTAGACGCAGTAAATAAATTAACTGTGGAAGTGGTGAACAAAATTGAGGAAGTATTACAGAATAAACCTAAACTGGAGAATGATTTTAGAGATTAACGAAAAATTCTTTGTTACAGTCAGGGGCTGTGTTTATACCTTATAATCAGCGGGACGGAGGTTTTCACAAAGTGATCCTTCGGAAAGTCCCTTCCGAACCCCTGAAAGATGCGAAAGAGCAAAGTTCTTTCGCATTTTTATTTTTGCCTATCGAAAAATCTTACAAATTATGAAGCAAAATTCACTGCTTTTATTTATTTTGTTTACAAATAATTTGGATGGAAGTGTTCGAAGAGTAACTCTTCCATTCAATCCTTCTTTCATCGGAAACTTTTTAGAGAGGTGAAGATGATCTGCTTAATATTTACATATCTATTATTAACATTTTCATCGGCAATTATTTTATACATCGATCCGGGAACGGGAAGCCTAATTTTTCAAATAATTAGTGCTATTGCAATTGCCGTCTTATTCTTTTTTTCTCGCCTTAAGAATGCCGCGATAAAGCTATTTAAAAGGACAATAAATTTATTTTACCGCAAAAATGAAACTTGAAATGAAGAATAAATTTCTTAACCGCGATCCGAGCGGTTTTATCATTAAACGGGATGATAAAATTTACAGAGTAATTAAAAATTCTTATAGAAAAAATTATGAATATTTTATTCAATCCGGACTGTATGAAAAACTTTGCTCTGAAGAATTGCTTATACCTCATACTGAAATATCAGACGTGAAATCGATTATCGATGATGATTCCCAACCAGATATCTATAAAATTATAGAGCCACAGAAAGTTGATTTCATTTCATATCCTTACGAATGGTGCTTTGATCAACTCAAGGATGCGGCAATATTAACATTGAGGATTCAGAAAGAAGCTTTAAATTATAATATGTCATTGAAAGACGCTTCCGCTTTCAACATACAATTCATTGGCTCAAAACCGATTTTGATCGATACTCTATCTTTCGAAATTTATGAAGAAGGCAAACCATGGATAGCATACAAACAATTCTGCCAGCATTTTCTTGCACCGCTTGCTTTGATGAGCTATAAAGATTTAAGATTACATAAGCTGTTAGTTAATTACAGTGACGGAATTCCTCTTGATTTAGTTAATTTGCTTTTGCCTTTTAGAAGTAAACTTAATTTAAAAATCTTACTCCACATTGCTCTGCACTCAAAAGCGCAAAAAAGATTCAGTAATAAGAAGAAAGAAATATCAAAGTTAAATTTTTCACGAGCATCGTTTAAAAGATTGATTGATAGTCTATTAGATGCGGTGAGAAGCTTGAAATTAAAAGGCAATAAATCTATATGGGTAAATTACTACGAAGAAAACATATTAGATTCAGATTACTTAACACACAAAGTACAATTAATAACTTCGCTTCTTAAAAAAGAAAAACCTCTTCGCCTATGGGATGCCGGCTCAAATACCGGAATGTTCAGCGAGATTGCTTCAGAACAGAATATCCGGGTTACAAGCTTCGACTCCGATCCCTTTATCGTTAACAAGTTTTATAAGCGCTGTAAAGATCGAAGAGAT
>CAZTDB010000408.1:0-3254 GCA_964612385.1 uncultured Ignavibacteriaceae bacterium | reverse complement strand
CGATTATTCTCTGCTTGCAGTTCAGGGTCCTAATTCAAAAGAGGTGCTTACAAAAGTTTGTCAATCCCCTCTTGAGATGGAGTACTATTATTTCAAATACGATCGCATTGCTGATACCGATGTGCTAATCTCACGCACAGGTTACACCGGTGAACTGGGATACGAAATTTATTTCCGCGGGGGTGAATTAACTGCAGCTAAAATTTGGGATGCTGTTTTTGATGCCGGAAAAGAATATAACATTCAGCCTGTGGGTTTGGGGGCAAGAGATTCACTTCGATTAGAGATGGGTTACTGCCTTTACGGAAACGATATTGATAAAGCTGCAAATCCTCTCGAAGCCGGTCTTGGATGGATTACAAAATTGAGTAAAGATTCTTTTATAGGAAAAGAAGCTTTACTGAAAATAAAAGAAGAAGGTTTAAAGAAAAAGCTTGCCGGGCTTATATCAAACGAAAAAATCTTTCCACGTCACGGATATAATGTAATGGTTGATGAAAATAGAATTGGTTATATAACAAGTGGAACAGTTAGTCCGGTATTAGAGAAACCCATAGCGCTTGCTTACCTTGAGACAGAGCATGCATTTCCAGGAAATAAAGTAAATATATCGATCAGGGGTAAAGAATTTCCCGCTGAAGTTGTTACGCTTCCCTTTATTAAAAAATGAGATCTGTTCGAGTGTTTAACCAGCTTCTTTAAATCGAATTCGATCGGCAATCGATTTAATCATTGAAGCTGTATCGTTTTATAAGGCTTTATTAATAGTTGGAAATTGGTTAGTTAAATTTAGAATTTTATAAATAAAATAAGTTGTCAATTAAAAGAAGAAAAAATCTTGTATGAAAATAAATGTTCTCCTTTCGCCTGCTAACGTTGATGAATTATACTTTACCGGAAAAACTACTGTAGTTATAGATGTATTAAGAGCTACTTCAACTATTATTACTGCGCTTCAAAATGGTGCTAAGGAAATTATTCCAGTAGCAACAGTAGAGTTCGCAGTAAAAGTTTCCGGTGGAATGTTCGGTGGGCTTACACTTTTAGGCGGCGAACGTAATACAAAAAAAATTGAAGGCTTTGCTTTGGGTAACTCTCCGTTTGAATATACAAGTGAAATTGTTTCGGGTAAATCTATAATATTTTATACAACCAATGGAACCAAAGCAATAGTAAAAGCAAAATTTTCTGAAACAATTTTGATCGGCTCATTTTTGAATGTATCAACAGTTGCAAAGAAGTTGATTGAATTAGATAAGGATGTTGAAATATTATGTTCGGGAAGATCGAATGTCTTTTCACTCGAGGATGTAATTTGTGCCGGTATGCTGATTAACGAAATTTCAAAACAAAATAAAAATATCGAACCGATGGACTCGGCATTGGCAAGCATGGTGCTCAATGAAAAACTTGGAAAGAATATTTACAAGATGATGAAGGAAAGCGAGCACGGAAAAATTCTAATTGAAAATGGTTTTCAGAAGGACATTAAATACTGCAGCCAGGTCGACGTTATTTCGGCGGTACCGATTAATCAAGGGAATGTTATTAAATTAGTACCCGATGATGATGAAAAAAACGCAGACAAATCCGAAAAATAAACTTGAATAAAAATGGCACTAAGAAAAAGGAAAAAGAAAAACTCACTGCCGCAGCAAAAACCGGGGAGCAGCAGTTCGGTTCCGGTCGAAAAGAAAAAGAAAATATTGGGCACAATTCTTATCCTCTTATCACTGCTAATTATTTTGAGCATACTTTCGTACTCGAGGTTTGATAAGGCAATACTTCGCTATGATATTTCGGATATCTTTAAGATCTCCGGTACTAACTCTGCAAACTCTGCTAACAATTGGCTGGGTATTTTCGGCGCATACATTTCCGATTTCTTTATTAATTCCACCCTCGGAGTTTTTTCAGTCATCTTTCCGTTGGTGTTAATTATTTGGGGCTGGTCTTTAATTCAGAAAATAAATTTCCGCACTCTTATCTATGCTTCAAACTTTCTAATTATTATCGGTTTAATTTTTTCATCTTTCTTCGGCGTATTAAGAACTCATTATGAATTATTCACCCCTATTTATGAAATGTCAGGATCAGTCGGTGATTATCTTGGTGAAGTATTAAGCCGTCTCTTTGGCGGCATAGGCAGCTTAATATTTTTGATGGGTTCGCTTCTTGTGCTGATGATTCTTGCCTTTAACATTAGAATAGAGAATCTGTTTGCCTTGTTGAGCCGCACTTTTTCAGGTTCTGTCGATTCGGTAAAAGATGAATGGAAGAAAAGTAAAGCTAAGTCTGAAGCTGATGAAAATATTGAAAAGATAAAAAAGCTCCGTGCTGAAAAGAAGAAGAAAGAACAGGAAATTCAAAAAGCGAAAACAGCCGAAGAGCTGATGGAAGAGGAAGCAAAAGAGCAGGCAAGCATTAGAATTATACGAAAAAGTGCTGCCCCAATTCCGCAGGAAGAAAATGCTGTGGTTAAAGAAGAGAGAAAAAAAGTAGATATAGAAAAAACAGGCGAAATTTCTCACGATAAAATCGACAGAGAGACTGAAACTATTTTACCTGATCAATGGAATGAAACAATTAAATATATTCCTCCCAAATTAGATCTTCTTGAACCTGAACCTGAAGAAGATTTCAAGGTTGCCGAAGAGGAACTTAAACGCAACGCAGAACTTCTCGAAGAAAAATTAAAGCTGTTCGATATTGCAATCGAGGATATTTCTGTAACACCCGGTCCGGTTGTAACGCTGTATGAAATTGTTCCTTCGCCGGGAGTGAAAATCAGCAGAATAGTTGTGCTTGAACATGATATTGCACTCGCACTTGCAGCTAAAGGAATCAGAATAATAGCCCCAATTCCCGGCAAGAGTGCTATAGGCGTTGAAATACCAAATGCTGAAGCATCGCTTGTGAATGCCAGATCGGTGCTCGGAAATATCAGTGAAACTAAATTGGAATTGCCGATGGCTTTTGGAAAAACAATCAACGGCGATGTTTACATTACCGACCTTGCAAAGATGCCTCACCTATTAATTGCAGGCTCAACAGGTTCGGGAAAAAGTGTCGGAATCAATATGATCATTTCCAGCCTTTTATATTCAAAACATCCGGCGGATGTTAAGCTGATAATGATCGATCCGAAGAAGATAGAACTTTCATTCTACAATAAATTACGCAGACATTTCCTTGCTGTATCTCCGGATTTAGAAGAAGAAATTATCACTACTCCTCAAAACGCCGTTATACTT
>CAZTDB010000407.1:0-3260 GCA_964612385.1 uncultured Ignavibacteriaceae bacterium | reverse complement strand
TTATTCTATCCGTATGATATATCGGAACTTCCTCCTAAACGGAACGAACAAAATGAAAAAATTACAATCGTTCATTCACCCACAAACAGAAAATATAAGGGCACCGAGCTGATAATTTCAGTTATCGAAAAAATAAAAAAAGAGAAGACGATTGAGTTTTTACTGCTTGAAAATTTGAAACGAACTGAAGTTCTCAAAATAAAAAGTACAGCCGATATAAGCATCGATCAGGTGGGCGGAACAATGGGCGGAACAGGTTACGGCAAAGCCGGCTTGGAAACATTAGGCATGGGCATTCCAACCATAACTAATATGACAGGTGAATACGCGGCATGGCTTCCTGAAAATCCATTCGTAATTGCAAACGATGCTGCCGGATTATACCGCAGGCTTAATGAACTAATTGAAAATCAGTATTATCGCAAAGAAATTGGTGAAAAAGGAAAACAGTGGGTAATTAAATACCACGGTTACGAATCGGTAAACAGCAAGCTTAAAGAGATGTACCAAATAAAAGGCATCATCTAATGCCGAAGAAAAAAAGTTTATCGGGTTCGACTGCATGGTACACTGCGGGTAATCTTTTCGTTCGCTCGGTAAGCTTCATTCTTCTGCCTTTATATTCCAATTATATTTCAAAGGAAGATTTCGGCAATTATGCTTTGTTAATGTCATTGTATGTAATTGTTTCCGTAATTTATCAATTAGGATTGCAATCATCGCTTTCAAAATTTTATCTTGAAGAAAATAACGAAGAAAACCGGAAAAAGATTTTTTCTACTGCGCTTAATTTTGTTGTGATCGTTGGTCTGTTTGTTACTGCAGCGGCTGTGTTCCTTTCAAAGGAAATATCTGAAATAATTCTTGGCAGCAGCGAATATTTTAGACTAATTAATTTACTCTTCTTATGCCTTTTATTTGAAACAACCACCTATTTCATCTTACATCTATTAAAGACAAAAGAGCATGCGGTAAGCGTGGTTATGTACTCTTCTATTAATGCTGCCGTAAATCTAATCCTTAACTTATTATTTGTTTACCATTTGCAGATGCAAGTTGAGGGAATTTTACTTGCCCAATTGATTTCAAGTGTGCTTTTATTGGCGGTTCTGCTGCCTGAGCTAAGGATAAATTATGTGTTAAGTATTGACCGAAAAATCTTGCTGATGCTTCTCAGCTTTGCGCTTCCGTTTATTATCGGCGGAATGCTCTCAGCCGCGGTAGATGCAGCAGATAGGTTTATTCTTAACTTTTATTTAGGTAAAGAGGATGTTGGAATTTACAGCTTTTCATATAAAATCGCTATGATAATGAATGTGTTTATAATTTCATTTAGAGCAGCATGGACACCTTACTCAATAAATATATTTCGCAGCGGGAACTACAAAGAGCATTTTGGACAAACTTTGAATAAGTTGACGGCGTTGAGTGGTTTAATTTTATTACTCATCACTTTTTTTACAGACGATTTATTCAACATAAAAATTTTCGGAAGCTATTTAATCAATCATGAGTATTTGCCCGGAATTATGATTTTACCATTTGTCTTATGCGGCTACATCTTCAGCGGGATTGCTACATTTTATTCTGTTTATCCTTATATCTCCGGCAAAAGCTATCATTTTTTAATGTCCGATTCCATTGCTTTCATAATCAACATCACTTTAAATTTTATATTAATTCCACAACTGGGAATATTAGGTGCGGCTGCCGCAACCACCTTAAGTTTTTTAGCAGCGGCAGTTTATTTGATTTTCGTTTCTTTTAATACTGTAAAGATTAAATATGAATTTCAGAAGCTGCTTATTATCATAATAAGTGCATTAGGCTTGTTGACGATCGGGATGATCTTTACTAATATTTTTGTTGATTTGCTATTCACTGCAGTGTATCTCATTATCATATTAAAAGTGCTAAAGCTTCGACCTTTAGAAGTCTTAAGTATTCGTAATCGATTCGATTAATGATAATAATTTTCCGGACTCGTTTTCCCAATTTAGTTTTTCTTCTATAAGCTTTCTTCCGTTTTTCCCGTGTTCAATCATGAACTGCAAATTTATCAAATAAAATTCGATCGCTTGGATAACTTCCTGTAAATTATCGGGATTTACTAACAAACCTAATTCTGTACAATCTAGTTCTTGTCTCAAAGGCTTAATGTTGGAAAAGATGAATGGTTTACCTGCTGCCATGTACTCAAATATTTTGATCGGCAAAGAATTATTGTATATGAAATCGCGAGTTCTCAGATCGAAACAAATATCTGCATCGGATAACTTATTTGAAATTTGGCTGTAGCTTGTCCAATCCACCATTTGAATTTCTAAGCGTCCGGTATCGGAAATCATTTCCAAAAACCTTTTTTCTTCCGTCTTGTCATTGAATTTCCCGATCAGCTTTAATTTTACATTTAATTCTTTATGAGTTTCAGCTATGTGTTTTGCCGCTTTCGTCAGAGTAACAATTCCGCGCTTAAAATTCAAAACGCCGGCATAACAAAGATTAAAGTTTTTCCCATCAAACTTTGGTGCTGCGTAATTGAAGAAACGTAAAACAGGATAATAACCGATAATAATTTTCCGCTTGAATGGAGCAATAAAATCATAACGTCTTCTTTTACCTAATTCGCCTATGATTAAGTGATCGGAAAGATTAGAAGCAGCGATGTTCAGCAAGAATAACAGAATGTAGGAAATAAATTTTTTAACAGCTCTGAATTTATCAGTTACGTTTTCAGGGTACCATTCAGTTATGTCTAAGATAATTTTACAATTTTGATTGTTTCTCCTTTTATATTGAGACGAAGGAATTACCGTGAGCGGTTCCGAGCAGATAATTACATCAGGCTTAAGAATTTTAAGGAACTCATAAAACTTGGAAATCTTATTCCTTTTATCTAAGTTTTTATCGCTAAAACCGGTTATTGATAAATTGCCGCTTTGATGATTTATTTCTTGTATGGAGCAGATTATTTTAACCAAATAACCTGCGTTTGTTAGCGAGAGACCGAATTTCCAGTAAATTCGATCGTCAAAAGGCGGATGCCCGGATGTTAGTATTGCAATTTTTTTCATCGCATCTAAATCTAAGAATTTTTAGAATATTGTTTACCATATAAAATTGTAATGATGCCTGTAAATACGCTTCATACCTTAAGTTCTTTTATGACGCAGTGAATATTATTGCACAGATTACAATTAAGAACTCACGTTACGCAAAAAAATCGAACTCATCCCCCTCACCCCCTTCTCTTACCAAGA
>CAZTDB010000406.1:0-3261 GCA_964612385.1 uncultured Ignavibacteriaceae bacterium | reverse complement strand
AATCATTTCTCATCCCGAACAAGCCAACTAACTGCTTTTTTAATATCATTAAAATATTTAACACTGCACCATCGGGCTTCCTGTGATTTATTTTTTATGAAAGAATTTTCCTCTCTTTTACTAGTCATAACGATCGCTATCCGGTCAGTGCTCTTAAATCCGAACCGTTCTAATGCTGCCCCATCAGCGTGTAACTTGTAAATACCTCGTTCAGACTTAGTGCTTGTGTGGTCTATTAAATATTTATTACAACTGTTCAGGTGAGCAAGTTTTGTTGCTTCAACTGAGTATTGACGGGCTTTTTGAAAATTCAGTCTCCCTTCATTTTTAACACTGACAATTCCTTTGCCGGATAAAAATTCAAGTTTATACTCCATCAGCTGACTTGTCCATATTAAAAAATATTACTAGCTTATAATTATACAAATCTTGCAACTGTATCAAGCAGTAATTTCTTTGTGAATGGTTTGGATATGTAAACATCACATCCTGCTTCCAATGCATTCAGCCTGTCTTGTTCAAATGCGTGTGCTGTTACTGTTATTATTGGTATATGTGAAAATTCTTTTGATACTTTTAATTCTTTTGTTAATTCCAATCCGTTCTTTGTCCCTTTGATTGAAATATCCATCAGGATCAAATCAACTTTGTTTGTTTTTAGCAGCTCCATAGCTTTATCTGATGAATCGGTTATCAGAGTGCGGTATTTGTTTTCAATTAATTTTCTTATTGTTACCTGATTTATTTCATCATCTTCAACTATAAGTATTACAGCATCTTTCTTTTCCACTATCTCATTAGTTTTTGTTCCTGCCTGTCCGGCAGGCAGGTCTTCATTCACCAGATTTCCTGTTATCATTGATTGTACGTTCTTCCCGAATTTAATAGTAAAAGTAGTTCCTTCCCCTTTTTTACTCTCTACAAATATATCCGCATTATTCAGTTCCAAAAATTTTTTGACAAGAGAGAGACCAAGCCCGACACCTTCGTACGTTCTTCCGTAGCCCATCTGTTCCTGCCTGTAAGGCTCGAAAATATTTTCTAAATTTTCTTCAGCAATTCCAATCCCGCTGTCAGTTATATCAAGCATTATTTCATCATTCTTTCCCCTGTAAAGTATCACCCTGACATATCCTTTATTTGTGTACTTGATCGCATTATCAATTAAGTTTGATATTGCTTCTGTAGTTGAATATTCATCGGCAAATATAGTTGAATCGCCGCATTGGTTTTCAAATGTTAGTTCGAGTGATTTTATTTTTGCAGCTATAATATAATCATGAATCAAATTTTGACAGATTGCAGAAATATCCGTTTCTTTAGGGGTAACAGAAAACTCACCGATCTGCAGACGTGAAAAGTTCAATATCATATCAACCGTCCTGATGATACGTTTGCTTGAATGATCGATTCCGGCAAAATACTCTTTTTCTTCTTCAGTGCTGTATCGGGAGAACGAGTCTTTTATCAGGTTCGTCATTCCCAAAATACCGGATAAAGGGGTTCTTATCTCGTGGGATATATTTGCGATAAAGGCATCTTTAAGTCTGTTTGCCGACTCTGCATTTTCTTTTGCCATTATCAGCTCATCAAGCATTTTTTTCTTTTCGGTAATGTCTTCCTGTATAGAAACGAAATGAGTTACATCGCCTGTGTTATTTACCAGCGGTGAAATTAGAGTGGAATCCCAGTACAATTCCCCGTTCTTTTTTTTATTAAGAATTTCACCTCTCCATTCTCTGCCGGAAATAATGGTATTCCACAGTTCTTCAAAGAATTTTTCATCGTGATGACCGGAATTTAAAATTCTTAGATTTTTACCAGTTACTTCTTCTCTTGAAAATCCGCTTTGTGTACAAAACTTTTGATTCACGTATTCTATCTCTCCCTGAGGATTGGTTATCACAACAGAAGCCGGGCCCTGTTCAACGGCTCGGGATAACTTCCTTAATTCTTCCTCAGCTTTTTTTCTTTCTGTGATATCAACTATGTAACCCCGTATTTGAATAAGTTTGCCGGCTTTGTCAAACTCACCAATAGCGTTTTCAAGAGCGTAAATAATTCTGCCGTCGCGTGAGATATATTCACTCTCAAAGTTTTCTATTCTTTTCTTTTTTTTGAACAGATCAATGAATCTATTTCTGTCAGAGTGGACCAGATACAGCTTTTCAGCAGGGAAATCAAGAGCTTCCTCCTTGGAATTAAAACCAAATAATTTTAAAAATGCTTTATTGATTTGTAACAATTTCCCTGATGGAGTTGAAATAAAATTAGCTGAAATATCATCTTCGAAAAACTTAAGCAAATCTTCCCGGCTTTTGCGTATTTCTTCTTCAGCCTGCTTACGCTCCGTAATATCACGAGTGACACCCAGCAGCTTTGTAACTTCGCCAGTTGTATCACGCATTGGTGCAGCGTGTGTTTCGAGCCATCGCCGCGTACCCCTGAGCCCTATGACTTCAAACTCCAGGTAACCGCTTTCTCCACTCATCACGCGTTTATGCAGGGCATTAAAAGAAGCGCGGTATTCCGGAAGAATAAAGCTGGAGAGTGTGTGCCGCTGCGCTTCGCTTAGTGATTTTGCTTCGAGCATTGTGAGCCCTGCTGTATTCATCTCCAGAAGCTGCCCGTCGCGGTCAACAACCTTTACGCATTCGGGCTCAGTCTCTATGATTGTTCGCAAACGCTCTTCGCTTTCGCGTAATGATTCTTCGGCGCGCCTGCGCTCGGTGATATCGCGGAATGACCATACACGCCCAACAATTTTATTTTTCATCAAGAGAGGAGTTGAAAATCGTTCGTAGACACGCCCGTCTTTAAAAAGGAGTGTATCCAGGTTTTCGTCCATAGAATTATAAAGCTGGCGTACTTTATTTAAAAACTGCTTGGGTTCGGTTAACTGATTGAGTACAAATTGTAATAGCACACTGTCATCCTTTGAGCTCAAAACAGATGGCGGGATTTTCCATAGATCGGCAAATCGTTTATTTGTTTTGATGACTTTGCCTTTGTTGTCAACCACCAGAATACCGTCAGCGGTAGATTCGAGAATAATTTGCAGATTTGCTTCACTTTCACGCAGCGCTTCCTCTGTCATTTTACGTTCTTTCTCTTCTTCTATAAATTCTAATGCAAAAGATATATCCTTTGCCATTTCATCCAGAAGCTTTGTTTCTTCTTCATCAAAAAAACATTCATTTGCCGAATAGAGATTAAATACACCGGCTGCTTTGCCGAAGACATTGATCGGGAAGGCAGCAG
>CAZTDB010000405.1:0-3267 GCA_964612385.1 uncultured Ignavibacteriaceae bacterium | reverse complement strand
TATTCACTGAACGCCAGCATGAGTGTAAAATTAAACTTTACAGTTCCTCTTGCAATTAATTTTAGCTCGCTGCTTCGCGATACCTCCGGTGATTTTTGGGGTTGCGATTCATGGAGTGTAATTCGTTTCCGCGAATCCGAAGATCATGAAACAATTGCCGATACTCAATTCTTTTACTTAGGTAAGCAGGTTCATCACCTGTGTGACGACGATAGTATTATCTGGATAGGAGCAAGGGGGCTTATAAAATTATCAAAGGTTAATGGAACAATAGTCAAATTTTATCCATCAAAATATTTTTTGAACAATGAAATCTCCGATGTTATTTATTTTATTCATGACGATAAAAACGGAAATTTGTGGTTAGGCACTTACGGCGACGGCTTTATTAAATTCAATAAAGGTGATGAGGCTTTTTATCGCTATACTATAAATGAAGGCTTGCCGGATAATACTGTTTACGGCATTCTTGAAGATAATAAAGGAAATTTGTGGCTCAGTACCAACAAGGGACTTTCTCAATTCGATCCCGATAAAAATACTTTTGTAAATTATGATCAATCGAATGGGCTGATAAATCTTGAATACAACAGACGCGCATGTTATAAAGACAAGAACGGAATAATGTACTTCGGGGGAGTGAATGGAATAGATTATTTCGATCCATCGGAAATTCAATTAAACCAGCATGTGCCTCAAATAGTAATTACGGATTTCAAATTATTTAACAAGAATTACAATCCCGGAAAAGAAATTTCTTTTATCAATGAAATAAATCTTGCTTATGACCAAAATTACTTTTCGTTTGAATTTGCCTCGCTTGATTATATTGATCCGTCATCTAATAAATATCTTTTCAAGCTGGAAGGATTAGACGAAAATTGGGTAACTGCCGGAAAAGACAGAACCGCAAGCTACACTCAGCTTAGTCCCGGCAAATATATTTTTAGAGTAATAGGAACGAACAACGACGGTGTTTGGAATGAAAACGGAGCTTCGATTGTGATTATTATTTCCCCTCCGTATTGGCAAACCTGGTGGTTTAGAATTTTTACCGGTTCATTTATAATTCTTGCAGCCGGATGGATGCTTAACTTAAAATTTCAAAAGTTGAAGAAACAAAAGGAACAGCAGGAAAAATTCTCAAGAAATGTTATACTTTCGCAAGAAAATGAACGCAGAAGAATTGCAAGAGAATTGCACGACAGTTTGGGGCAAAACTTGCTTATCATAAAAAATAAAGCTGCCGGCTTATTGAACAATCGCTTAGATAATCATGATAAAAACTGGGCGGTAGATATTGAATCGCTCGCGATGGAATCACTAAATGAAATAAGAGAAATATCGTACAATCTTCATCCGCATCAGTTAGAAAAGCTTGGATTATCGAAAGCAATTGAATCAATTTTTTATCGATTGGAAAACTCATCAAAAATAAAGTTTAATTATAATATTGAAAAAATAGACAGTTTGATCCCGAAAGAACTTGAGATTAACATATTTAGATTGATACAAGAGGCGATCAATAACATAATTAAACACTCCCGGGCAAAAGAAGCATCGGTGATGATTTCAAAAAAAGACGGAATCATTCATATTGATATCGAAGATGACGGAAAAGGATTTGATGTTGAAAGACAGTTGAACTTAGCAAATGGAAATTTTGGCTTATCCGATATCTTTGAAAGAACTCGAGTTCTAGGAGGCAAAATTGAAATCAGATCGGTACCTTCACTCGGAGCATCAATTAGCGTTAAAATTCCCGCATCGGTGGATAAGACACTTTAAATTTTGTTTTTTAGTATTGCTGCTAACTCCGATAATTGAATTAATAAAATTTGTTTTGAATCTAACTTCAATTAGTTAATTTATAGACGTTGCTCATGTCGTTTTCTTTGAAAGCACTCAGTTATTCTTTAAATAGAGTTAACTATGCCGATTACAAAATCAAATAATATCTCAACCATTGTTATTGCCGATGACCACCCGCTTTTTATGGAAGGATTGAAAGATCTTATAGTAAAAGAACCTTCGTTATCTTTAATCAATGAAGCATCTTCCGGCAGTGAAGCACTTGCGCTCATTAAAAAGGAAAAACCGGCAATGGCTGTTCTGGATATTGAACTCCCGGATTTAAGCGGTATAGAGATTGCCAAAGAAATTCAAAAAGAAAAACTGAATTGCAAAGTAATTTTTCTAACTATGTATGACGATAAGGAAATGCTTAACGAGGCGATAAAGCTTGGCGTAAAAGGGTACATATTGAAAGAGCATACCTCTGCCGAAATATTAAATTGCATAAAGAATGTTTTAGCAGGAAAGTTTTATATCAGTCCGCTTTTGTCAGGTCATTTAATTGAGAATGCTTCAGTTAAAAATCTTAATCCGGTTGAAATGAGCTTATCGAAATTAACCATTTCAGAAAGAAGAATATTGAAACTAATTGCATCGAATAAAACCAGCCGCGAAATTGCCGATGAATTGCATATCAGTCCTAAGACAGTGGAAAACCATAGAAAGAACATTTGCGAGAAGCTCCGGCTGCGCGGTCCAAACAGCCTTTTAAAGTTTGCTATTGAAAACAAAGCAATTTTTGAAAGGCAGCAGGTTTAAACAAATTGGATTACTTATTAACTCATGTTACGCAAAGAGACCAAAACAGAGAGATGACATCTTTACCATCTAATATGAATTGGTTGAAAAAATCGTTTAACATATTGATATGAAGATAAACATGTACTTTAAAAAGATGTCTTCTCTTCACGTTGCGTAAGATGAGTTATTAATCACCGGTGAAAGAAAATTACAATGGATTTACATTCGGTTCACTTTAAATTAAATCATATCACTAAAAAAAGGAGCCAATTATGAACGAGAACATCTCCCAAATGCTGCAATATACCGTGAACAAAATGTCGGGTGACATGAAGTTTGTCGGTGTATTTTATATGATCCTTGGAGTTTTATACTGCCTTACTATTGTGGGTGCGGTAATCGGAATACCGTTTATCATTTGCGGAATACGTCTGCGCGAATCTGCCGACTCATTCAATATGTATATTTCAACAAGCGATGGTTCGATGCTCGAGAGAGCGCTCGAACGGCAGAGCAAGTTCTTCTTCATTCAAAAGGTTTTGATGATAATTGCATTAGTTCTTATAATATTATATGTAGTATTGATACTTGTTTTTGGAGTTGCATTGATAGGAGCGTTTAGTGATTTTAATTCAAATTACTAACTAACGTTACGCAAACTTTATCGTAAAT
>CAZTDB010000404.1:0-3278 GCA_964612385.1 uncultured Ignavibacteriaceae bacterium | reverse complement strand
CTGCCCGATCATGGATACCTGGTGGCAAACCGAGACGGGAATGTTTATGATAACCCCAATGCCTTGTATACCGCTGAAACCTGGTTCCGGAACAAAGCCTTTTCCGGGAATTGAGATGGATGTTGTTGATGAAAATGGTGAATCGGTTAAGCCAAATGAGGAAGGATACCTTGTAATCAAAACTCCATGGCCTGCAATGATGAGAACTATTTACAACGATCCGGATAGATATGTAAATCAGTATTGGAGCCGTTTCCCGGGAGTGTACATGACAGGTGATTCCGCAAAAAAAGATGAAGACGGATATTATTGGGTGATTGGAAGAGTAGATGATGTTATAAAAGTTTCTGGATACAGATTAGGTACAGCGGAAATTGAAAGCGCACTTGTAAGCCACGACGCAGTTGCCGAAGCTGCCGCGATAGGACTTCCGCATGAAGTTAAAGGAAATGCAATTCATGCTTTTGTGATATTAAGAGCAGGGATTGAGAAAAGCGAGAAGCTGCTCGAAGAGCTTCGTCAGCATGTGGGGCACGAAATGGGTCCTATTGCAAAACCCGAGCATATTGAATTTGTTGATTCTCTCCCAAAAACAAGAAGCGGAAAGATTATGAGGAGGGTATTAAAAGCACGGGCGCTAGGACAGGATCCGGGTAATATTTCTACGCTGGAGGAATAAAATATTACTAACTAACGTTACTCAAGGAAATTGAAGTGGAGATATGGCATCTTTACCTTTTAACAGAAATAATTTCAAAATAGCGTTTATAATTTTGACAGTCGTTCAAATATAAAATCATCAGTGCGTTAATCTATCAACGCGTTCGAGAAAGCTTTTTTCATATTTTAATTTTATGTCATCATTGAGGAATGACCTTGCGATTAGGATTTTAACAAGATCAGTTTTATTCAGCATGCCATCCAGTATTTTGCGGAAACGAATCTCCTTCAAACCTATTCGCTTAGCAAATTCTATGAAATCAATTCTTGTATACTTAGAACCTTCTTTGAAAGCATCTGTTTGAAAATCATCCTTAAATAAATCTAAAGCTGTATCAGATTCTCCGGGTACTTGGAGGGAGGTATTTAGCAAATCATAAAAGGGTGTGAATAGATAATCGCCGTATTTTTCATTTCGATGCAGTGAAAAATTTTTTAAGTGTGAATCCCCATTTGAAAATAAATAATTAAAAACAACAACCTGAAAATATTTTTCGATTTCTACCGGATACGCACTTATATATCTTCTGGCAAGATCGGCAATCTCTTCATAACTGAAATCATATTTATAATTTTTCCCGTGAGTTTCTTCAGTTTTGCCGGCTATTTGTGCAAAATCTTCCTGCAGAATTTTTCTTCCGTCGCTTAGAACATCAAATCGTTTTGTGATATACGCTGTTTCCTCATCGGCAAAAAATACAATTGCGTTTGCTGCGGTGTTTATATTGTACACCTGCGCTGCTATTTGCATCGTTAGATGTTCATTTGCCGGAACTTGATCGAGATGGTTAAACTGCCCGGTTGGAATAGGTTTTAAAATATATCGCCCTTCAGCTTCGGTCAGTACTAACTCATTGTTCTCTAATTTCAAGGAGTGTTTAATTTGTACACCGGATATAGACAGCTTCCCGCTCTCGTCGATTTTTCTTCTATTAAATTCCGGTCTTGTAAAATTTAAATTATGGCTTACCTTTTTCCCATCGAATAATTTTTTTCTGCACTTAATGCAGTATGTCTCATATCCCTTGCTTAAACAGCCCGGGCATTTAGCTAAAATCATATCATCCTCACGGTAATTCCACCGATGGTATCATACCCCGCAGTTTTTAATAATCTTGTAAAATGATCATTCTCATCAATCTTTAATATTCTGCACTGTAATTCTTTATTAGTTCCTTCCGCAAGCAAACCATAGAAAAAGGGGAAAAGAAAATCCGAAACAAACGGCTCTTGCTGTTTTGGTAGTGTTAAACTTATAGGGGGGGTATTTTCATTCAACAAATAATCTTCTGTATAGCGAAAATAATATTTGCCGTTTTCCTTCGTTAAAACTCCCACAAGTATATCATTAAAATATATGTTTGCTTTTCCGTCAATCATTTTACTTTACAATGATCTTTAAGCTTAATCCCAGTGCTGACAATACTTTATTTAATTGATCAATTGTCGGATTACCTTTGCCGGATTCAATATCGATTAAGCTTCGCAAGCCTAATCCTACTATTTCTGAAAGCTCTTTTTGAGTAATACCCAGAAACTTTCTTCTTGCTTTAATAGCTATTCCGATCTCGGATTTTTCCATTAACTATAATGTTCAGTTAGACACTTCTTTTTATGGGGCAAATTTATCGAACTTAATTTCAATAAGCAATATATTGCACAATTCTTATTTCGGTGGTAAAAATTCGATGTTAACGATGGCGAATATGCAATATGCCGCATATTATGATTACTTTTTACAGGTTAATTAAGACTTTTTTTAATAATTAAGCATTCGCTAAAGGGCGGTGTAATCGAAACACTATTTCGAACTTGAAATTCTAAACTGCGCTATCCTTTTTTGAATTGAGATTTTAATCCACGGGTGGCAGAGCATAATTAAAATAAGCTCAATTAGTCAAATGGACCATCGAGTTAGTAATCGTTAAGAAAATAATCCCTCATATTTCGTCCCTATGGGACTCTGCTTATTTATGCTTTTCTTTTTACTTAATAATTATATCCCCGTGTATATCTAAATTATCAGTGAGATAAAATACCCGATAACTTCCACTTTTTATTTTACTCCCATTCTCCAAAATTAAATCCCATTCATGCAAATAATTTCCTGCTTGGGAGACATTTAAAAAAAATCGTTTTAATACATTGCCTATTCCATCATGGATTTCGTATACTATTTCAGTAGGTTTGGCTAAGGTAAATTTGAATATAATTTTGTCCTCTGATGGATTAGGATAAGCTGGATACATTCCGGGTTCAGGAATAACGGGATGAATTATTTTTACCCCCGAATCAGCGTTACTTTTTGAGCATACAATAAAAGAAATCCTCTCTCCTGTTGAAAATAGCAGAGTCAGCTTTTCATTTGAATCAAATAAAGTACTATCCTTAAGATCTAATCCAATCTTCAACTCACTGAAAGTTTTTGGAATGAGTGTTAACGAAGGAGGTGAGATTAAAAAAGGTTTGTTTACACTTGCTGAAAGAGTAAGGTTGGATTCAATATTATTATAAAATTTGATTGTAATAAACTCTCCTTCGGTATAGTAAGGAACAAC
>CAZTDB010000403.1:0-3285 GCA_964612385.1 uncultured Ignavibacteriaceae bacterium | reverse complement strand
TTTCGTTTATAAGAATTGTATTTGAGGGATAACCTGGCTCAACTCGTTTATAGCCAAGATTATTACTCGTATCTTGGTCCTCTTCCGAAAATATTATTGCGAAAAAATCCCGTGCACTTTGCAGGTCTAAAATAATAAATTCGAATTTGTAAGCTAAAGAGTCATTACTATCCAAATTCAAAATGATTGATTCGCTGATAAATTGATCAGGCAGAGAATCCTGGTCTGTGTCCTCAAAAAGCTTTATCACAAATGAAGAATTTTGTTTGCCTAAATTTTTAATTACTGAATACAATTCAACATTTTCACCGAAGACAGGAAATTTCGGCAAAGTATAAAATGAGGAAATGGTGAGATCGAAGTCTTTCATAGTTATCGAATTGACGTAGCCCGGTGATGCTCGATATTTATTAATCGAAGTTTTCCAATTTGATGAATCGATTGAAGTTAGTTCGGGATTAATTTTCTCCAGAGATCTTCCGTTAGTTCCGCCCCAGCTTGATTTATATTCCAGGGAATCAATCGTTCGGTTTAATGAATCGAGAAGAATTATTTTATCGCCTGTATTATTCAAAGCTGGAAAACTCTTGATCACAATTTGCGACGGAATATTAAAATATTTTTTGATTGAACTGTCTGCTGCAATTACTAAATATTCATCGGGATTAAGAAGGATTGATTTGTTTACGACTGTTACAGTATCTGTGTTATCCGCAATTTGATAATTTTTTAACTCAACAATTTTTTCGCTTCTATTAAAAATTTCAATCCATTCAGGCTGGTTGGTTAAGGGCGCATACATAAATTCATTTATTACTAAGTCATTCCTAACCTCGTTTACAGTTACTCCGACTATTGAATAATAATCGATATTGTTTGAAAGGTCTTCATCATTTTCTGTTCCTATTTCAGCTATGAAATAATTGTTGCCTTTATCAATCTCCTCTACGATGAATGGTATAACAACGCTGTCTTGAGAAATTATAGAACCGTAATTTAAAGATGATAATAACTCATTCTGCTGCGGTATTGAATCGCGATTAGCATCCTTAAATAGATTGACCACAAAATCACCGGAGCTTATTAATCCTTTATTGATTACTTTCACCAATAATTCAAGTGAGTCGCCTGCGATTGCGTACTTAGTTGGCGATTTAAACTCGCTTATAACAAGGTCGTAATCTTTTGGCGATATAGAATTTACTCTTCCCGGTGTAGCTTTTAACCTGCCAACGGATGAACCCCAATTTTCAGAATTCGTACTTTCACCTTCAAATAAAATTCGTTCGAGAGACCTGCCGCCGGTATTTCCACCCCACGACGGAAGATAACTTAAGCTGTCAATTAAAATTCCCAGAGAATCTTTTAACACAACCGCATCACCTGAGTTGTTTAATTGAGGCAGATTAAATACAACGATATCAACAGGAACAGAGTAATAATTCAAAATGCTGCTATCTCTGCTTAGCACAATAAATTGACCTGCTGCTATATTTACATCCAAATTAGTAATAACAACAGAAGTTGAATTATCGGCAAACCTCCATTTCTTTAAATTGATGCTGTGATCTGTTCGATTAAAAACTTCAACCCACTCCGGTTCACCTGATGAAGGGGCGTACATAATTTCATTTATCACTAAATCGTTGTATTCATTACCCGGCGGATAAACCGTAAGTACAGCGCTGCGGCGATTGTTCGAATCATTCTCATCTAAATCATAATCAACCTCAGCAATAAAACTATGCGTACCAATTTCTAAATTATTGATTGAGTGAATTATTGTGATTGAATCACCTGCGGATATGCTTTGAAAATTTTCTAAGTAGATCAGTTCATTTTCCTCCGGTATTGTGTCATTATTTTCATCGTTAAATAATTTCACGGTAAACGCCGATGCATTTTGAGAACCGGAATTTTTTATAGTAATAAATACGTCAACAATTTCTCCGATAACAGGCACCTCGGGATTGAAAGTAAGTGAACTCAAAACAAGATCATGTTCGGAGGGAGTTACAGAATTTCTAAACCCGGGTGTGCCATGCAGTATAAGTGAATTTTCCCAGTTGCTTTTTGAACTATCACCGGCTGCAGCTTTTTTCTCGTCGGAAAACCCGGTGGGATTATCTGCCGAGTAAGTGTAAACATCTATAGTATCACCTGAAGGAGAGATCAGCCATAAAGGGCGATCGGATGTGTTTGCCATTCCGCTTGATCCGAAAGCATTATCAGAAATTTTTAGTATTAATGCTGAAGTAGGAATGATGTTATTATAAATGCCAGAAACAAAATCATAATCTCCTTCTAAAACCACAGCATAAAAAAGCGGCGGCAGCAGCGTTCCATATCCCGCAGAGATTATTAAATCTGTTGTTGTAGTTGTATAATATTTTATTTTGTAACCGGAAAGATCAATTGTGTCGGTATCGCTAAGATTAAATAATTCGATGAATTCATTTTGCCCGCTTACCGGATTAAACATAATTTCGTGGAAGACCAATCCGTTATTTTGCTGCGCGGTTAGATTAAGAGATGCAAATAAAAATATTAGAAGTAAACGTTTTACCATCTGGCTTTTTTTATTTTTAATATAGGAAAAGATTTGGTTTAAATCCCAAATTTTATTAACTGATTGGTGAATTTAATATTGAAGAGCACAATGGTATATCATATCCGCTAATCTTAATACCATTTAAGTAAAAGTTATATTAGCCGCTAATTGCAATCGTACAAGAAAAAATTTTGCTAGAATTTTTGATGTATGTGTTTTAATTTATGGATATTCTAAAAGTTTAAGCCCGTTTATAAATTTATAATCTCTTTGGTTTTTGGTCAATAACGGCGCATCTAATATCATAGAAGTTGAAGCTATAATACTATCCGCGATTAATAAACCATGACTCAAATCTGTATTCTTTTAGCAGCTCAACCGCTTTTTGTGTAATTTCATAGTTAAGACTGATTATTTCAAATTTAATTAAGAATTCATCAAGTGTCTTAACTCATTTTTGTTTCTACAGCCAATGATCAACTCCATCTGAGTCACTGCACTTATTACGAGGGTATGCTTTTTTGCCTCCGACTTTATCCTTTTAACGGCTGTGTTATCACTTCTTCCCACATCGATAAGTATATCAGAATCGATTACAATTAAATTATTCGACAATGTTCCCCCATTCGGTACGACGCAATTTTCTTATCCACAATGAACTATCCCTCATATCTTCTCGATCCTTCCAAATCCCTATAAACTTTTGCTTTGTTATGTCCGGCTTACTTTGAGAA
>CAZTDB010000402.1:0-3289 GCA_964612385.1 uncultured Ignavibacteriaceae bacterium | reverse complement strand
ATAAGAATATTCAAATACAAAATTTCTAAATAAGACCTTTTTAGATTCGCCTCATCCAATGTAACGTAAAGAAGAAATGTGTTTTGTTAATGTTATAAATAAGCGAGGGTGTTTAAAAAGTTAAATAATGTCATTTCGAGTGAGTCCTCGAGCGAGAAATCTTTAGTAAATACAAGATTTCTCTCCCGAAAACCATCGGGATCGAAATGACAATGCTACTTTTCAGTCACCCTCGTTGGATAGAGTTCGTTTAACAAGTGTTAAAATCTGAGAGATTTTTTCTTAATTATCATTGAGTAAGAATATAAAAACAACGAATGTAATTCAGCAGGTTCTATTCTTCCCAAAATTTAAACCACACAGTCTCATTTAAAATAAAAAAGCCGCCTTAAGATTTTTCACTCAAAGCGGCTGAGAATTAACTCAAAAAATTTTTCTTACAGGTGTACGTTAAGAATAACGCTGGCAGAACCGATTCCGAAGAAGGAAGCGCTAGGACCTTCAATAGTGGTGTTGCCTGATTTTACTTCAGGTTTTCCCAAGCTGGAGAATCCGAGGACATATCTTCCGCCGAGTGACAGTCCCTCAGTGAAATACCAATCAAAACCAAGGTTAAGCCCTGCACCAAATCCGCTGCCGGATGTTTCTGTCTTACTTGTAGTACCCCCACCCGTAGATTCACTGGTTGTGGAGTACGTTCCAAAATTAAAATTGACTCCTATATACGGAGATACCCCATAAAGAGCATTCAAATGATAATTGATATCAACCAGCAAGCCTATCGTAGTAGAGGATAATTCATTTTTTATAATGTTTGGACTTGTGCCGGTTTCCTGTTCGGCTGTCATACTGCCAAAATTGACACCAACGCCAACACCAATTTCATTTGTAACAAAATATCTGAAACCAGCTCCGGCAAGATCCATTGAACTAATGTTGCCGCTTTGTGAGTAGACTGAAACAGTTGATACTGAAACAGGATTCAGATTGGATTGGAATGGAGTATAAAAGAAAATCAATGATTTTGCGCCGGCTTTTACTTCGGGTTTTGGTCCATCGTAATTTTTATTAACCTGAGAGAAAGCCATGGAAGAAGCAAAGAACACCACGAAGAGAACCGTAAATACTTTTTTCATATCGCACTCCTTTTGGTTTTTAGAATTTAGTTATTAAAGCCTGATCCTTTTTCCAAATTAATTGCCTGAAATAAGGATTATTATTTCTGCCGCCCAAAAATTGCTCAATTATAGTATAATTGTCAAATATTATTTTCACTTTCGCGGTATGATAAAGATCAACAAAACTTTATGGTTTTCACCTTGCCCACATCAATTAATCGATTTAAATTGTGGTTTAGTTATCGTGTTTCTTTTAACATTATTATAATCAAATTTTAAAAAAGAATTGAATTATGAAAAAATCTGCATTGTTCATCTGCTTAATAATCATTAGCTCATTATTAACTATCGGATTTAACGCTTCCGGCGTCAATCCGGAGATTATTGAAACTAATGGAGTGCAATACCTTGCAAATACCGTAATAGTAAAATTCAAATCACCTCCCGGCAGCGGGCTGCAAAAAGCAATAACACTATCCCAAAAGATGAATTCAGCACTTGCATCGTTCAATGTTCAATCGGCAGAGCTTTTATTTCCTGTAAGGATTGGTGCGCCTCTGGATGAAATAAATAAAATAGCGGAGATAAAATACGGCAGTAACAGCGATCCCCTTTATGTTGCATCGAAGTTAAACCTGCTTGACGAAATTGAGTGGGCTGAACCGCGGTTTGTTTATCAAGTAAATTATATTCCAAACGATCCAAGCTACTCGTTGCAGTATTATCTTCCTCAAATTAAAGCCCCGGAAGCCTGGGATATAATTAAAGGCGATACATCAATTGTTATCGGCATTATTGATACGGGAATAGATTGGGATCATCCCGATCTTGCTGCTAATATATGGATTAATTACGGTGAAATTCCCAACAACGGAATTGACGATGACGACAATGGTTTTATTGATGATTATAGAGGCTGGGACTTTGCAGGCTCAACTGGATCAAACCCGGATAACGATCCGATGGAAGATGGTAATGTTCATGGCACTTATGTAGCCGGAGCCGCTTCAGCAGTTTCGGATAACGGCATCGGTATCGCATCAATAGGTTATAATTGCAAGCTGATGGCAGTTAAAACATCTCCGGGTGCTTCAACTTTAATCTATTATGGCTATGAAGGAATAAAATATGCCGCAGATAATGGTGCAAAAATAATTAATTGCAGTTTTGGCGGAAGCGGTTTTTCAAGATTCGGACAGGAGACAATTAATCATGCAATCTCTAAAGGAGCATTAGTAGTTGCCGCTGCCGGTAATACCGAAAATGATACGCCTCAATATCCGGCTTCTTATAACGGCGTGCTGTCGGTTGCAGGAGTGGATTCCGGCGACAAAAAAGCATGGTTTACAAGCTATAATTATGCGGTTGATGTTTCAGCACCCGGCGTAGGAATTTACACAACGAGGTTTAATGATGAGTACGGTGTGGGTCAAGGAACTTCACTATCTTCCCCGATAGTTTCGGGTATTTCCGCCTTAGTTGCTTCGCGCTTCCCGGATTATACTCCCCACCAAATAGCAGAGCAAATAAGGGTGAACAGCGACGATATTTATTTAAAAAATCCAGATTATTTATACAAATTAGGCAAAGGAAGAGTGAACGCTTTTAATGCTTTATCCAATACAAATTCTATTTCTGTTCGAGCTGTAAATATCGAATTTACTGATGAAGCGCCGGGCGGAAACGGCGACGGAATATTTTTAGGCGGTGAAACTATTACAATCGCTGCCCAATTTACCAATTACTTGAATCCGACTTCTAACCTCCAGATTACGCTTGAAAGCAGAAATAACTTCGGTACAATAACAAACGGAACCTTGAATGCAGGAGCTAAAGCAACGCTTGAATCGTTCAATAATCACGATGCTAAATTTACTTTTAAGCTTAACGATGTAATTCCGCAAAACACTGAGCTTGATCTTACTCTTATTTTTTCTGACGGAAGCTATTCTGATTTTCAGGCAATCAGCACGCTCGCAAACCCATCTTACGGTACGCAAGCAGGTAACGATGTGGCGCTTACTATTACGAGCAAAGGCACGCTTGGTTTTAATGACTACCCAAACAATTCTCAAGGAAGAGGTTTTGTTTTCCGTGACGGTGATAATCTTCTGTTTGAGGGGGCGTTGCTTCTCGGTCTATCATCTACAAAAGTCTCCGATGCCGCAAGG
>CAZTDB010000401.1:0-3290 GCA_964612385.1 uncultured Ignavibacteriaceae bacterium | reverse complement strand
CAAATTAAACAATCCCACCATGATGCCTAAATCCAATCCACAAAATATTTTTGGCGCTGATGATACTCTTGAATATAGATCAACATATTCAATATTTGGTGCCGTCAATTTTGGTATGTTCGGATACGATTGGATGGTTCAGTGGTTTGTGGCACCAACCACAATGAATATTAAAGCCGTTGGTGTTTGCACGTATGAAAATCCGGATGCTGCCAATGCCGAAGTTAAGGTAGTTAAATTAAATCTTACACCGGCAGAAATTAGAGGCGCATCAAAATTATGGGGATATTATCCTGCTGCCGGTAACGGTTATAATGACATCACGGCTTTCCGTGATAATGAAGACAGAACAGGCGATTGGGTAGCTGTAGAAGGTCGGCCTGAAATATTCGGAGAGGATATTTGGAGTGACGGTGGTATAGGTGCTCCTATATTTCCGGATCCCGCTCTTTATCCTAATTACCAATGGATTCCGATGAGCTTATTAGGTGTTGAGCCGGAAGTTCAAGGCGATGTAGTTTTCGGCGTTGCAATGAAAAACGTTCACGCTACAATGGATGCAGCCCGTATTGGTTTGCTAGGCTTTGTAAATGGAACCGGTTTACTTCCGGGTTTGAAATTCTATGTTAACGGTCGCTTTGTCCCTGGTCCTCCTTCGGCAGGCAGTGATGCCGGCTGGTGGTCCCGTAATGATTATATGTGGGACATGGTCGTAGCCGTTGAATTAACAGGCGATATTGCCCCATCTATTTCTAATGTTACTAACCTTCCAACAACTTTGGATACTGGTCCGAGAGATGTAGAAGCTACAATTATAGATATTAACCCTTCAGGCGGTGCATTCGGTGTAGCTTCGGCAGTATTACAATATAGTACCGATAATACAACTTTCACCGATATAAATATGACCGACATGGGCGGTGACATTTATAAAGCTACACTACCTGGTCAAACCCCGAAAACTCAAGTTTGGTATAAAATTGTTGCAACAGACGTGAACGGTAATTCATCAACATCGTTAACTTATAGTTATCGTATTTATGCTCCAACTGAAGGTGTTAACACTTTGCTGGTATTTAACGGATATTCAACCGTTACCGGTTATCCGCGTGCCTACTATTTTGGTAAAGATGATTTTACAACTTACGAAACTTATGGATTCGAAATGGACGCTTGGGCTTATGGTCCTATTACCGCACAGTTAGCTAATTTCTACACTAATATTTTTGAGATATGCACAACCGGACCGAAAGACTACAATGATGACGTTATTAAAGCTTGGTTAGAAGCAAGCGGTAACCACAACTACTTCTTAGCTGGCGATGAATGGCTTGGTGCAAGACATGATTTTACTGATATGGATTTTGCAGCAGGCACATTCGAGTATGATGTTCTCGGTGTAACACACAGCTATAATGATATTAGCTATGCCGGCGGTACAGGATCATCTTTGCCAACCCGGGTATTTCCGCAGCAAGGTTCATTGCTCGGAGGTCCGTTATATGACCTGTTTAATACCCAGCCAACCGACTCAATGAACTACGATCCGGTTTATGAGATTGGCGTTTCGAACTGGATTGACGGATTTGATGTTGCCGATGGCATTGAAGCAGATATAAAGGGCGAAAGCCGCGGTATTGGCGGTGAAGCTAATGTACAGGTATTAAATATCGGTGCACACAGAACTTTAAGCGGCGGCAATAAGATTGTCTTCTTATCGTACGATCCTCTTTCTTTGAACTCTAGACCTGCATATTATTGGTATGGATTCAGCGCAACCGCTCCTCAAGTTCAGGCAGCTCTGTGGTTTGATGTTGCACTGTCAGTAAGAAAGATTGATAACCAAACACCTGAAACTTTTGCTATTTCTCAAAATTATCCCAACCCATTCAACCCAACAACAACTATTAACTTCTCTGTTCCTCAAAGCTCAAAAGTTGTATTGAAGGTTTATGATTTATTGGGTAAAGAAGTAGCAACATTAATTAATGAAGAGAAAGAAGCGGGCAACTATGCGGTTAATTTTGAGGCAGCTAACCTTGCATCAGGTCTCTATATCTATACAATTAATGCTGGTTCGTTTAGCGCTTCAAAGAAGATGATGTTATTGAAGTAAAAACGATTGTTTGAGATAAAGGACAAATAAGTAATCCGGTAGCTGCTGATATAACAATTGGCAGCTACCTTTTTTTAATGACGATCATTCAATTACTATAATAGGATTAAATAAAATATTAGAACTTTTTTACGAGGTATAAGATGCGGTTAAAATTTAAGAAGAGTATTTTAGGCATTACCCTTCTTCTACTAATACCTTTTGTGTTATCCAATTGTGTTGAGGAACCCACAATCGACCCGGTTAAAAAACCGTTTTCGGAGGTCAGAGTAGTAAATCTTTCACACAATGTAAATAACATGAAGATTACTATTGATGGACAACAACCGGTATCAGCATTGGCTGCATTACCGCAGGCAAGCACTACAAGCTATTTCGATATCAATTCGGGCAAAAGAAGATTCCTTGTAACCAATGAAGCGGGAGAGACACTTTTCAATAAAGATATTGAAGTTATCTCTTTTGAACGAGTGACGATATGTTTTGCCGGATTCTTTTCCACGGATGAGCTTGAAAATACATTCACTTTTTTCTCAATTGAAGAAGGAGAAGTGTACGTTAGCAGCGCACCTAAAGCCGGAACAATGAATATCTATTTGGTTCATGGTTCGGCTGATGTTGATACGAGTGCCGCTCGTACATATACATTAAGATATAACTATACCCCTTCAGGTCAAACGTTTACAACTATGACCGGAAATCTTACATTCGGAAATTATAGATCGCTCGGTAACTTTGATCCGGGGGAATATACAATTAGACTTGTAGCTCCAAGCGACAGTCTAAGTTATACATCAAGTTATGATGCAGGAATGAGGTACTATCTATTCGTTTATGGCGATCCAAACAACCCGCAGATCTTCAGGAATGATGTAGTTCCTCAACCAATTCGTTCTCGAGATTGAGTAAATTCATAAAGGAGATGAAGAGTTATGAAAACAAATTTTACATTTTTTACTTTCCTGCTCCTGATTTTCTCTTCAGTTGCTTTATTTGCACAAACCGGTAAGCTGGTTGGAAACGTAATAGACCTTGAAACCGGCGAGCCATTAATTGGCGCAAACATAATAATTGAAGGAACAAATCTTGGTGCCGCAACAAATGTGGATGGAGAGTATATCATACTAAACGTTCCTCCGGGAACTTACACTATTATTGGAAAATATATTGGATA
>CAZTDB010000400.1:0-3296 GCA_964612385.1 uncultured Ignavibacteriaceae bacterium | reverse complement strand
TAACGGCGATTTTGATATTGCAAAAAGTTTGGCTAAAAAAAATATCGATGCTTTTGATAGTTATAATTTTGATTTTTTAATTTCAAACTCTGCCGGCTGCGGTGCTTTCATGAAAGAGTATAAGCATGTTCTGCATGATGAACCTGAGTATAGTGAGAGAGCAAAAATATTTTCTTCTAAAATAAAAGATATAACGGAGTTTATCAGCGAAAATAAAATACATTTACCCTTTAATGAATTTACTGAAGCTGTTACCTATCACGATGCGTGTCATTTGGTTCACACACAAAAGATTGCAAATCAGCCAAGAGAAATTATTGGTAAAATTCCGGGAATTAAGCTCACTCCGTTAGAAGAATCAACCTGGTGCTGCGGAAGTGCAGGTACGTATAATATCATCCATTATGAAGAGTCGATGATTTTACTTGAGCGAAAGATGAAGCACATCAAAAATACTGGTGCAAAAATAGTTTTGACCGGCAATCCCGGTTGCTTGCAGCAAATTAGATACGGCGCTGAAAGATTTGGCATACGCGTCGAGGTACTTCATCCCGTTACTTTATTTAAAAGAGCTTTGAATTTTAAAATAGATTGATGTGCTATTGGATGACTTTTTATTAGCGGTTATATAAGCAAAGAAAACATTTACGTACCGTCTATTTCAGTTTATTTAGCTTTAGGCAGGTTGCTGGAAAAATCCTGGCTTTGACTTCAAGAGAAAATATTATTGGGCTAAAGCCCTTTTTTGTTTTTGGGATTTGTGTTTCCGTTCGCTTTCCAAAGGAATCCTCCAAAGGAGTCCTTCGGACCTTCGGGAAAAGCGAACGGTAAGTGAAAAATTAATAAATAAATTTCAGTAGTGAAGTGAACGGTAAGTGACGATTCGAAAGAAATTTACTAATCACTTACCGTCGGTTTTAACCGACGGAATTGAAGCTTAAAACACTCATTTTTGGTTTTAACCCCTAGGCGAGAAAGTAATAGGGGCTATCCCTAGATCCCTTTGGGAAAGCCCGTGTGTTTTTGGAATTTGTTTTTCCGTTCGCTTTCCAAAGGAATCCTCCAAAGCAGTCCTTCGGACCTTCGGGAAAAGCGAACGGTAAGTGACGATTTGAAAGAAATTTACTAATCACTTACCGTCGGTTTTAACCGACGGAATTGAAGTCTCGAACACTTATTCAAGCTTTCCCGAAGGGATCTTTTAGATAGCCCTTTTAAATGAAAGGAGCTTGCTGCGCTGTGTTGAGTAATTTGTCAATCCAATTCCATTCATCGAATATGAGTTTTATTTCAATTACCAACGATTATCAATATTGACTGGTAATATTATTCATGTGGGATAGATATCACTAAACCAGCCGATGCTGTAAAGTGATGAATTTTTAAATAAAATAATTTTTGTTTTTTTTTACATTATTCTATAAATTTGACGCCAAGTTTTACAAATAAAACTTAGCGTGTTCAGTATCAAGCGGGCTCATATTGAATCGCCGCATCTTTAACTCAATCTTAAAAAATTTTCATTTTGAGGAGTAATCCTAAAAGTAAATAATTATATCCTTATATCATTCCTGCTTTTATTCGAGCGCGGGTGATAGAGGCTAACAGAAATAATTTACTGCGGCAATAAATAATTGTCGTAAATCAGTATTTACTTTTAGGATCATTCGCTTAAATGCGCTTTTAATTTGAGTTTAAAAATTCCAAAACAAAGCAGGCAACCAAAAGGGAAATAATGAAAAATTCATTATTGGACTATATACTCAGAATTCGTTTACCCATCACTATTTTTGTTATCATTGCCTCCTTTACATTAACCTATTTCGCTTCCCGGGCTGAACGTGACGGAGTTGGGTACATGCCGGTGCAGCCGATAAATTATTCGCATAAGCTTCATGCGGGTGATTTACAAATCGACTGTCAGTATTGCCATGTCGGAGTTGAAAAGTCGAGACATGCGATAGTTCCTGCAGTTTCTATTTGCATGAATTGCCATACCGTTGCGCGTAAGGACAGCCCCGAAATTATTAAGTTGACGCAATATTATAATGAAGGAATAGCATTACCCTGGAAGCGTGTTCATAAAGTGCCTGATTACGCTTACTTCAACCATAGCATCCATGTGAATAAAGGAATTGACTGCACTGTCTGCCACGGCGAAATAACACAGATGGAAAAGGTTGGTCAAATGAGCTCGTTTACAATGGCAAGCTGTCTCGATTGCCATAGAAATATCCATCAAAAGTTACCGGACCTTGCAGGCATAAATAAAGGTCCCGATCATTGCTGGGCTTGTCATAGGTAAATCATTAATATTTTTATAAGAATCATCAAATGAAACGAAAAAAATTTTTTACATCGCTCGGTACCGGTTTAGCCGGAATGTTACTGCTTAAATCAATTCCTTCTGCACTTAAAGGGACGGATAATAGTAAAGCCAAACCTATAAGAATCATATCATCGCCCGATGCTGTTAGCCGAACAAAAAAAGGTAAGAAGGATGAATAAGAAGATAGATGTAAAGGATGAGTTGAACGGAAATAATACAAAGCAGCCTCACTATTGGCGAAGTCTTGCGGAATTACATAACGATCCGGATTTTAATGAAGCAAGCCAGCATGAATTTATTAAGGGAGTTACCGATGAATTCGACCCTTCCCAGCTTTCAACATTTTCGAGGCGAAAGTTCCTCGCACTGTTAGGCGCATCGGCTGCATTGGCTGCTGCGGGATGTTCCGATTATCATGATAAGGGAGAGATTGTTCCTTATACATCAAAACCGGAAGAGATTCTTCCCGGTAAAGCTAATTACTATGCTTCCACCGCCAGAGACGGTTCGGGAATTCTAATTAAAACCCGTGAAGGAAGACCTGTAAAAGTAGACGGCAACTCCGATCATCCTGTCAACAAGGGAAAAGTATCTGCTCAAATGCAAGCAGATATATTAAATCTTTACGATCCTGCTCGAATTAAAAATCCTCTAAAGCGCGGATCGGGTAATGTATTTAATAATGTTACATGGAAGGATGTTGATTTAGAAATTATTAATGAATTGACGAAAGCCAGGGATAAGGAAATAGCAATCATTACAAAAAAAATTATTTCCCCTGCCGCAAAAAAAGTGCTTGACAAATTCATCAAGAAATATCCAGGCTCGAAAATTTATTCTTACGAATTATTCAGCGATGTTAATCGAATCAAAGCCTGGCAAAAATGTTACTCGTCACCTCAATATCCTCTGATAAAATGGGATGAGGCAAAAATTATTATTTCTCTCGATGCAGATTTTTTAGGAA
>CAZTDB010000399.1:0-3297 GCA_964612385.1 uncultured Ignavibacteriaceae bacterium | reverse complement strand
TATTTTGCCAATCGTCAATCACACCCGTAGTTTGCAGAGGCAGCAGATTGTATGTGAATTTTATTCTGACATAATAATCCCATGAATTGCCGTTCCAAAGCTCGCCTAATATTAAACTCAACTGCCAATCATCGTCATATTCAAAAACGCTTAGTGCATAATTTTGCCAATCGTTTCCATTCCATATTTGGAATGTGCCAAACGCCATCAAACCGTTTGGATTATACTCCCTCATTACTTTGGTAGAATTAACCCAATCCGAATCAATCCATCTTTTCAATATTGAGATACATAAGTTACCTTGAGGATCATATTCATTACTTATCTTTAAGTCATCCACCCACACACCTTCATTTTTGAACTGAATCAGATGCAAAACTAATTTTCCGTTATTATCGTAGGTAAAACTCTCTTTAATAAAACTTTCCCAATTGCTGTTAGACCACGACTCATGTAAAGCTTGGATGACGTTACCTGAAGAATCGTATATATGACTTACCCTTAAGCTATTCTCCCAAACATCATTTATTATTCTTGAAAAGAAAGTGAAGAAAATAATTTTTCCCTCGTTATCATAAGCGAATGTCACTTTGCCTTTCGAATCAGGACTGCTTCTATAAATAATGCTGTCAATCATTACTGAAGCTGACGATGCCGTTAATTTTCGAATAGCAACAGTTTTAATTGATTCGTGCAGCAAATTAAATTCGCCGGTTTGAGTTAATGAATGAGGAAGTAATGCACGCAAATAATTTTGTGGGAGATAATTTTTATTTGCTTCTTGTGGATTTGCTGTTGTGATTACCAAAAGCAAAAACCAAAAAAATTGGAAGGTTTTAAGTTTAATCATTAAGAAAATGCTTTGCTAAATAAAATACTTAAAAAGTGATACCCGCTAAAATATGATGAGTACCAATGATCTCGGTGTCATATTTATAATAATATCTTAGCTCTAAATTTAAATAATTGGTTAAGTGATATATCATTCCGATTCCTGCGCTGACACCGAAAGATTTGCCCGGAAGTGTTTCGCTTTGTTTTACTTTGAATTCATCCGGTACTTCCTCTAATGAATTATAAGACCATGTATGTCCGGACGAGTGATAAATTCTTGTATCAATAAAATTGTAACCTGCATCAAGCAATAGGAATGGCGAAAGAATTTCATTCTTATAAACGTATTGTACGCCTAATGCCAGCGGAAACACATCATATCCTTTTTCATCCACATTATACTCAGTTGCAAAATAGTATCGAGTGCCTTCAATAACACTGCTTCCGTAAGATCTAACGATATACGATTCACTTTTGTATGATTTATGATAGCCAAGAGAAAACCTCAAGTTAAAATCTGAAGCTAAATTGGTTTTAAGCTCGAGTAGTAGATCACCGCCGGTGCTTGAACCGGCATTAAAATTAATACCGCTGTAAACACCGTAATCAAAATTAGAAAATGGGGTCGTATTACCTTTTGATTGTGCATAAGTTAAATTGAAGATGAATAAGATAGAAAGAGTAAATAATTTCTTCATTTTAGTCCTCGCGTATTAGAATTATTTTTATTTCCGTAGAGTGATCATCGATTTGGATAATTTGAATATTCCCTATTTCTAATACCAATTCTATCGATAATTAAAAAAAAATAACAAGGGATATTTTTTCCCTTTTAATTCTTTTAAATATTCGAACAACAGAATAAGAAATTGCTCAATTTAAAAATTGCTGTTTGATAAAATAACGATTAGTTAATCATCGCAGCAAAATCATTTTCCGTGCCTCATTAAAAAATTCACTTTCAATTCTGTAAATATATACTCCGCTAGTTGGAATTATTCCTTTTCTTAAGAGCAAGCTGCCGTCAAACGGCACTTCATAAGTGCCTTCGGTTTGTACTTCATTCACAAGAGTAATTATTTCTCTTCCAAGCATATCAAAGACTTTCAGCTTAACCAAACCGCTCGAAGGTAAAGTATATTTAATAACCGTAACCGGATTAAATGGATTAGGATAATTTTGATACAATATAAATTTCTGCGGAAGCAAATTTTCATCAACTTTTACAACATTTCCTTTAATCCAATTTACTGCAGCTTTAACAACCGTATCGTCGTTATTGCGAACATCTTCGGGTGTAAGCCAGACTTGTGAATCTGTTCTAAGTTCGGTTCGTGTTAAGTACTCTTCCGGATTAGATTCGGTGGAACCGTTTAGCCAGGCAAATTCTATATTCCAGCCGTCATCAAATAATTTGAAGCTCCATGCCGATGCAAATGAACCCGCGGAACTTTTACCGAATACACGAACATGCGGGTGTTCTGTCAGTCGCAGCGTGACAAAATCGCCCGCACTGAATGCACCTGGACCAAGTAAAACTGCAATTGGTTTGTCATAATAAGTTGATGGATCCGGAGTTAATTTAATTTCGTTCCATTTCTCCATTGCGAATCTATCGTTCGGATTGCTTCTTTTAGACAGAATTAAATTCCTAACTGCTGAATTGAATAACATAGATAACCCGCTGTCCGCATGATTAACATTTCCGCCTGTATTATATCTTAAATCGATTATCATTCCGTCCGTGTTAAGTTTCATTAAGGAGTCGACAGCATTTTTGAAGAGAGCAAACGGTCGTCCCTTCAGCCAGCTCCATACGTAGATGTAACCGATATTTGTCCCTTCAATTCTTCCCCAGCTAATGTATTCGTTGTTTTTATAATTAGGATAAGAAACTCCGGTAACAGGCATTTGCTCTGTAGAATAAAATTCTTCGTTAAAATTTTGCATAAGCTCTGTTGGCAGGTGAAGAGTATCTCCGGAAGAATATTTCACTACATCGATCGTATCGAATAAATGCCAATTAAGTCCGGCACTCATAAGCCAGGAATGAGTGAATGCGGCTTCATTCGATCCCCATCTAAAATGCTCGGTGTCGTTAACGGCAATCGGCAGTTCGGCATCGAGTAATTCTCTATAAAGAATTTTCCATGGTACGCCGTCATATCCGATAATTTTGTCTCCCCTTTCCAAGCCTAATGGATGGTTATCGACTACTTGATAAACAAGAAGCGTGCTGTCGGAAAGCGGAGTAAGTCCCGCACCAAAGCGGCTGTTATCCCCCCATCCGCCGCAAAAAATTAATGGAACATTTATTTCTACGGCAGTTAATTTATTCACTTCATCGCTGTAAAAAATTGTGTGTGTCTCCCTCAGATTAATTGCGAAGTGGTTTAGTATTGCTGCGAACCTGCCCTGACTTACGCCTCTTTCGATTTCAGTCCGGTAAAATTTTTTGAACAG
>CAZTDB010000398.1:0-3298 GCA_964612385.1 uncultured Ignavibacteriaceae bacterium | reverse complement strand
CGACCGCCGGCTTCATCAGCAAGTGGTATCTGGGCCTGGGCGCGCTGGAGGATGCTTACCAGCAGCTTACTGAAATCGAGAGTATATATTAGAGAATTGTATTCATCGTCAAGAATTTTGTAAGCAAAACCAAGCCTGAAATTAGTAGGGATTGGATCCGATTGTGATCGGTCGATGTATGAAATTTTTGGACCTAAATTACTTAAATTCATTCCGATGCTGAAACGCCTGCCAAGATCTTCGTCAATGAAAGGAATAACCAAACGTTCGGGACGCCACATTGCACCCACGTCAAAGCTTACTGTAGTAGCAACACCGCGCCCTTGTTCTTCCGCTGTTGGCTGATCTGAGAGCCGGCTGTGAATCAGTCTAAAGTTAAAACCTAAACCCCAATCTTGATGAACCTTTGTGGCATAACCCAGAGTGAGTGCTGCATCAAAGGAACGGAATGTACCCAGAATTTCGGGTGAATCGGGACCTGTTCTGGCAAATTCACCGAAGTTCATGTAGGTGATGCTTGCTGTTACACTTCCGTCCAAATCTTCAATGTACTGCCTGAAGGTTAGATAATCATAAAAAATATCGAGATTGAATGCAGGCAGCCAGTTGCTGTGAGTAATACTCAATTCTGTTCCTGTTAAGAAGGCTATTCCGGCAGGATTCCAAAAAATTGCCGCTGAATTATCGGCTAACCCTGTTCCGGATTCCCCGATAGCACCGCCTCTGGAATCAGGCGCTAATAGTAGAAATGGTACGGCAGCTTCTCCCTGAGCATGGGTATCTTTTGGCAGAAATCCGAGCATCAAACCGACCAAAATTAGCCTAAATATTACTTTCATTTTCTCTCCTCCGATAATTGGATAATCTAATTGTTAATAATTCTTGTTAAATAATATAATTATAATTATTGAATAACCGTAAATTTTTTTACTCACTTTATTACTGCAAGCTTCCCGAGCACACTGCGATTGTAATCACCGTCGATTGTTTTTACGATTAGTTTGTAAAGATAAGCACCGTTTGCAATCTGGTTTCCGTCTGCATCTCTGCCATCCCAATCTATCTTTACAAATTTATCGCTGACGCTGTTTCTTTCAATTTCTTTTATTAAACGCCCGGCAACAGTATAAATTTTTATTTGAACGTCAATTACCCTATTTAGGTTTTGCTGGAATGTAAATGTAGTTGAATTAGAAAAAGGATTAGGATAATTGTAAATATCTCTTATTACTAAATCATCTCCGCTTACTACCGTAAAATAAGCAGTTTCTTTCGAAAAATTATTAAAAACATCCCAGGCTTTAATTTCGATTTTATGATCTCCTTCTTCAAGTCCATTAAATTTATATTCAATCCTGCCCGATCTTCCGCCGGCATCCATATCGCCGATAAAGTAATTGGTAAAATCGATGGGATTGTTTATTTGATCATTAATTACTCCTTCAAGCTTATGACCGATGCCTGTGCCGGTAGTATTCAATCCGGTTTGATCGTACAGCTTTGCAATTAGAGTGGTGTTTGGAGCAACTAAATAGGCATTTTCAAACGAGGCATCATCAAAATAAATTTCTATTTCCGGTCCCTTACCATCGTCAACTGCGGTAGTGTCCGTTCCGCCGATAATTATATTCGAAGTGAAACCAAGTCCGTCAGATTCTTCGTTGAAGAAGTAGATTATAATTTTTCCGTTTTTATTTTCGTAAGAAATATCTTTTGGAACAACAAAATCGGCATTGAATCTTCCGTTAGTTACAGAAATCCTTCCTCTGAAAATTACACCGCCTTGAATAGTCATCGGGTAATTATTTATTTCAGCCAATAATACCGTTCTCTCGGAATCGAAAACAGTTAAAATTCCTTCACCTGAGAAACTTTCCCAAATGTTGTTACCAGCATCTTTAATAACACCGTTAATTCTAACCGAGCTTAGTGCTTGCAATTGGATATCCGAAGAAGAATTTCCGCCTGCTGAACTAACATTAACTTTTTGCCCGTTTATTGAATCGATAGAAGCCGCATACTGAGGAACTAATAAGCGGAGTGTCGGATCGCCAAAGATTTGATACTTTTGATCGTTGACGGCATAAAACGATTGCTTTGTTAAGAAACTCGCTTTGCCTATCGGTATGGAAAGATTTAAAGTATCTCTGCTCGAATTGAACAAGTCTCCAAAGAACTGATAAATCAAAAGATGATTTTGGGTCGAATAAACTAACCGGGAGGAAGTGAATGACGCAATAGTTCCGCCATCTTTTTTCAGAAGCATTACATCATTCGCACTTTGAAAATTCGGAATATCAAAATAGCCAAAGTCACATGTTGCGGCAGTTAGAAACAGATAGCGGTTATTTTTTAGCTGAGGGACTGTCACACTTTTTTCATACACAACTTCATGCGCCCACAACTCAGGGCTGCCGTGTCCGATATAATTCATGACCAAGGTACCGTTGTTAAAGGCATCGATAATTGCTTTGTTAACAGCAGGTTTCCTTCTGCCTGCGCTTGTTAGTTCAACGGGATATGCTGCCATATAAATTTTATTGAAATCAAAAGACTTAGGTATGATTGAATTCGCTAAGTTTTCGTTTGGGCGTGTATGCTCAGCCCCTTCAAATTGAGTTTGAGAAGTTACTCCATCGTCAGACACAAGCGTAATTAAGTTACGCCATGCACCCAAATCACTTTCTTGTTCATAATAAATTATTTTGTCAATTGAAGTATTCGCTTCGGCGGTGGATTGAGCAGTTATTCTTCCAATAGCAAGATCGACCATCGGATCGTCGCCGCTAACTTTAACAAAAAAATCATCCGAAGTAAATGAACCGCGATTAATCGAAGCTAAGATAAGATACTCTTCCGTTTGCCAGGTGGGGATGAAATTGGTATTGTATCCTTCAACATTTTTATAATCATAAGTGCCGACTCCGAAAAGCAAAACATATTGAGGCTTCACTGTCCAATTATCGTAAGCATATTTGATAAAATCTCTCATAGCAGTTACATCTCTAAGTCCTCCACCAAACTCATTGAATATCTCATCAATATCAACCACAATAGTGGATAAAGTAACTTTTGATTCATTCTCGCGGTAGTTTTTCAAACGGAGTGCGGCATCTTTAAAATTTTTATGAGTAATAATTATGAATTTAACTCCATCGGTAATTCCCCTCAAATTCGAATTAGGAATTTCTACAGGATTTGACGGCGATTTAAAACTATTATTTGCAATCCCGATGTATTTTAAAATTTTACTTCCGCTCTCTTGAACTTGGAAATGGTATTCGCCCCCGCTTTGTAT
>CAZTDB010000397.1:0-3300 GCA_964612385.1 uncultured Ignavibacteriaceae bacterium | reverse complement strand
TCGGATGATTACCGTCAACTGCCATTGTGAAACGATGATCGACAGAAGGAATTATCGGATCGCTTCCGCCGACAACATCCATTGCAATTCCAACACGAAAATTTAATGGAAGAGGATAGGCTTCGGTTTTTAACCGTGCATCGGGATTGTATTCACCCGAGATCCCTTTATTAATATCTGCAAGGGTAATTAAGTCCCGTCCTTCAAGCTGCATATTTCCGCCAAAGTTAGAAACACACATTGCTATTACTAAATTGTGAAATCCGGTTTTCAAGTACGTTCCGATATCTAAAGCTACAGTATGAGCCGATTCGTTGTATGCAACTTGTTGAATGTATTTAACCGTCATCCCCACGGAAAAGCGATCGGTTAAAGCGCGTGCATAAGATAATCCGATTGCTATATCGCTTACATCGTAAAAAACACCGGTTCCTTCGGGCTGCTCAACCGTGGTTACTTCTTGTTCATCCGTACTTAATGAGACAGCACTGATTCCTATTACATCATTCTCGCTTAAGGGGATGGCAATGCCTGCATAGTTGTGATAGATTTCTGCAAACCATTGCGAGTGGCTGATTCCAACCGAGATTGAATTTAAATTTGTTATGCCTGCCGGATTCCAATATATAGTGCTTACATCGTTTGCAACTGCTGCAAAGGTTTCACCCATTCCGGCTGCTCTTGCACCAACCCCGATTTTTAGGAATTGCGCTACTGCCGTACCTACCTTAGAAAAGCCGCCGCAAAAACTATTGGCAGTAAAGCCAATCACAAAAAGTATGGTAATTATTTTTTTCATTTGCTTAAACTCCTAAGATTTACCTGATTTATTTTATCACTAAAAATTTGCCAACTTTTTTCTGTCCGTTCGGAACAGAAACCACATAAACATATAAACCGTAAGCAATATACTGATCGTTATATGACCGCATATCCCAAAATGTGAATCCTCTGTTATCGTTATGATGTATATCTGCCACATGATCGCCAGCCACAGTAAAGATAGAAATCCTGCATTCATTCGGCAGATTATTGAACATTAATTTTTTCCCGAATTGGTTGGTCTCCCAAACGTTCGAAACGATATAAGGATCGGGCACAACACGAATTTTGTTCAGGTCAATATCTTGTGTGCTTGAATACTGCGCTTTCCTGGTATTGAATTCATAATGCAATTCTTTTCTGAACGGTTTGTATGTTTTAATCGTGAATTGATCTCCCTGAGATGGGGGAGAGGCAGGTCTAAAAACCGCATCACCATCGGCGTTGATATATGAATCGGGAAAATTATTTGTATTTAAATAAAGACCCGAATAAGCCGTATCACCTGTTGTTTCATCAACAATAACTTTTTCGATTACAAGGATGTCGGTATATTTTTCGTAATATCCCGGGCTGCCCTGTGTATAACCTTTCCCTCCGGGTATTAAATCCCAACCCAAAGGGCTGTAGAAATTCTGTCTGTATTCTACCGGAGCTTTAACTGCAAATTCAAAAAGCCAGGTATTTTCAGTTACATCAATAGAATTTTCCGGATCAGTAATTACTTCAACTTTCAACGGAAGATGCTGAAGCGAGTCTTGTTCGGTGCCGGTGAAGTAATCGTACCAGCGCGCCCAAGCTCCACCGTTTTCCGTAGTGTCAACGGTAATCCTAAAATCTTCAATTGTGTAGATTGTCTCGGGTACTATATCTAATCTGCCTTTGTATTTATCTACCGGTCCTGTTCGCCAATCAAATGTGCAAGTATCGCCGTTTACTTTTGTCCAGCCAATAAACTCAACACCGGAAGGCGCATCAAAAACAGTCAGCCGAAATCCATCGACAATAGGTAAATTATCCTGAGTATCGTTAGAAAATAAATGATGATCTAAAAGAAGTGTTGTGTCTCCGGCTGTAGAAATTCTATAAAGATTAAATCCCAAAACATAATTTTCTTTTCCATCGATCATCTTTTTAGCCGAATCAACAAACGTAATTACATAATCATCACCCGTAATTTCATCGGGTTGAATAATATCTACTTTCACTAAACCTTGACATATCCCCCCAATTGGTGGAATAGCTCCTTCGGTATTTAGCATGGGACTAAAATCAGGCGGAGTATAATTTTGTGCTTTCACTCCCGGTATTACTGAGACTGTATGTGATTCCATAGTTGATCGACCAAGCGGAGATTGGTAGGATTGTTCAAGATTATCAGGGCCCTGTTTTCCTCTGTCATACGAAGTTACACAGTACCAATATTCCACACCGTTCAAAAGATTGTTGTCAACAAAACTATGTTTTAGTCCTGTATCATCACCCAAAGATTGATTAAATGCCGGATCGGGTCCTTTAATACCGTTTATAAGATCAAAAATTTTGAGAGGCTGGTAACCGATTACATTTCCGTAGTAATCAGTGATAGGTTTTCCCCATGTAATTCCTCTATCGTCGCTGCGATAAATTTTGTATCCCTCAAAATCTAATTCACCTGTTAGGGGATCTTTTGAATTTTCGGCTTCAGAATCCCAGGCAATTCGAGCCTGCCTATCACCCGCATAAGCAACAACCTTAGGCGTTTTTGGGGGTCCAGAGCCCTGGAACTTTCTATCATACATTTGTTTAGCTATTCTTAAATTCTTCATCAAATCCGAAGTATCCGCTTGATCAGGAATATTCCCTGAACTTCCCATTACCAGGGCAACAGATGATCTAACTGTTTCATCCGGCGCTAAGGTCAGCGGTCCTGTCATCACATAATAGTTGATTGGTGCACCATTAGGAAAATATACTTTCATGCTGTCTGGGTGAGTAGTATCGATACGTCTATCAGCACCGTGAAAGAAAGCATGTGGAATACCAAGATTGGGATCATTTGGATTGCTTGTAATTACGGGCCACATTTCTTCATCGGTTTTTGGCTGAACTTCTCTATTGAAGAAATGAAAATCGGTAATACCAATATCGTTAGGTGTTTGCAAAATACTAAGCCCGACTATTCCCATATCGGTAGGATCGCCAGCCCAAGCACCGTCTTTCGTGTTATTTTTATCCCACACATAAATGAAATCTAATTTATCATCGTTGTTGCTGTCGATGATATTGATTAAGTCTTCATTATCATAATCGGGTCTGAATATGGCAATGTACCCAACGTAAACGCTGTCAAGATGTTTACCGCTTTTATTATGGATTGTGAAGTCCCAGAATAAAATATCTTCAGCATAAGGTCGCCCGTATGAATAAGCAGTTTGTTCAACTTCTATTCCCACAGGTCCATCGGGATGGGAATTTTCGCTGTCATCAAAGACTGAA
>CAZTDB010000396.1:0-3301 GCA_964612385.1 uncultured Ignavibacteriaceae bacterium | reverse complement strand
TACACATCTATTTTAGTTACAGTGATACCGACGGGTATAATATCTGTTAATACGATATTATCAAGCGGAATATTTCCGCCGTTTGAAATTTGAATTAAGTATTCGCCTTCACAACCCTGCGCATAGTTAAGCCCGGCACCATAAGTAAGGTACTTAGCAAAATTTGTATTCGCGCTTGGGACACCTGTCAGTGTTACCTGTGCACATTCTTCACCCTTAATTGATGCACAGCAGAGTAAAACCGGAATAGGTCCAATTTTTTTCTCTTTCTGTTGCAATTCCTCCATTGCTTTCTTATCCGGTTTATCAATTGGCACTTTATCATCAATCTTTTTAGGTTTAGCCAGGCAAAAGTTATATTTCACGCAGTTCTTTACTATGGTACCTGCGGAATCACAACTTGTTGTATAAACATAATATTCAACGTATGGCACCGTGCTTAGTATGGTACCTGTATTCCAGCTTGCAGTAGTAGTGCCAATGCCGGTAGCAGTTCCTGGCGATACAGATGTAATTTGACCACTTGACAAAACATCGGTAAGAGTGCCGCTGTATATATTATAATCTCCAATTCCTAACTGGTGAGACGATTGGTATAACGTTATTTTCCATAAAACGGAACCCCCCGAAAGATTTCCCCAAATATGCTCTTTCTTTACCTGCCAATAGTTTTGGGCAATAGCTTTTATAGATACCTTCAACTCACATTTTTTTTCTTCAGCACCACACTGTGTAGTTATTATAATATTAAAAGTGCCGGTCTCATCATTACATGTAACACCAGCTTTAAACTTAAATGGAACGGCAAAATTCAAACCTGATGTCGATGGCAAAACAGTTACATTTTCATATTGATTTACACCGGTTTGAGTAAAAACAATTGGATAACTGAGACTGACAGGAGATAATTGCAGATTGCCGGAAGTTACAATTTCAACTGTATAGTCATCGCAATTTATGCCTGGAACGGAAATAGCGAGATTGAAATCAAGCCCCGTTTGAATATTAGCGGATGGCAAAGCAACACTGACCTCACTTGAAGATGTTCCTAATAATTGACAGGTAGCCGTCGTTTGGGCCATGCCCCGCTGAACAAAAATACATGCAGCAAATATTAAGAGCCAAATTCCTATTTTATATTTAATTGATTTCATACTTCACCTGTTGGGGTTAATTGTTAGAAAATGTTTGGCAAAAGTAAAATTCGCAATAGCGGCACACTTTGGAAGATGCACCGTAATACACGATTACTTTAAAGCAAACTGTATAATCCATCGTACAGCAATCTGCAGGCAATCCTGGCAGCGGTGCAGGAACACCTAATGTAAGGTTAAAGGGAATAGAAGCAGGCTGCGATAAACCCGAACCACCTACAATCCATTTTACATCTTTCGAGGCATTGTGATTGTTTGGAACCATCACATTCTGGAAAACAGGCACTACGTTATTTATAGTGGTACTTGGCGTTATCAGAACACCTGAATGTTCCACCTGCTGTACGCCGTTACTGCAACTGACCGGGACATTTGTAAAGCTGAAACTTTTAACCTGTATTTCTATCACTTGAATATTTGCAGGTAATCCGTTCACTGACAAATTTCCTGAAATATTGTATTGGTTTGGATTTCCGGAGACCACAGACACAGCAACCTGTTCAGCAGACAATGAAGCACTATCACAATCATTACATAAGCAGCTTGGCAAGGAGTCAATAGCTGCAGCAAGATTTACTGTATTAAGCATATCATCTAACCAATTGCCCCAGGCGTAAAATGTGACTGATGTGGTGCTCAGGTTTGGTGGTGAATATGTGAACGTAAATGAGCCTGTAGTATTAGGCACTATAGTCAATGGCGGAACCGGAGTAAGACCTGTAATAGTCCCTGTATTAGCCGAAATCGAGTTATAAACGGCGTCACATTGAAAATTAATGTTTGTCGGAAGATTATGAAGCGATAATGTAACAGAATATTCCGGCAAGCCGGTTGCTATATCCCAGCCATTACATTCAATAAAAATTGAATCAATTATTGACCCGCAAGAAGCGGACATAATACTGAAACTAAATATTTCACTATTTACTTCACCTGCGCTCACCATCCACCCATACTTCTTCCCCTCCTCAAACTTCTTTTCGCTCGATGGATAATAAAAGATAGTTGTCTTAATTCCTTTTCTCTCAAAGAAAGTTTTATTCCTATTCATTGCTTCTTCTGGTGATTGGTCTCCGAGGATCTCTACAATCTTTATTTTATACTCGACATCTTGCGGCGCAGGCATTGGAGGAAGCCAGGTAAATGTGGGTAAAACACCGACCGGTATCTCTTCACCGTCTGCGGGAAATATTAGCTGCGGCGCCCCGGTTATTTCTACTTTTTGCTCGATACAATCAGTGCCAAGGTCTTCTCCTTCTTCACTCTTTACATAAATGCAAATTGTGTAATCACCGGATGGAGCGTTGCCGGTGCGTGTAAATGCTTCTCTCCATTTGCCCGATTTAAAATTTACGCTTCCGGATTTTACATCATCGTAGGTTATTCTTTTTGTTCCCGGAGGCAGACTAAGATGCTTGGAAGTTCCATCCACTACTATACCCTCACCGGCATCCTCAAGTGTTCCTGATATTATAACCGTTAAAGTCTTGCCGGTTAGATTAGTAAGTGAAAGATTCCAGATATCGGTTGTGCGAAGCTGGTTAGGCGGTGGCTGCTGCAGCTTCACCTGTACCTGTGCCTGAATATCATGAAATAAAATGAGGCACAGAAGCAATAGAAAATAAGCCGGTTGTTTCATAACTGTTCCTGTCTTTTTATTAAATTAAAATTTTACCAAGCAGCCTGGAGCGTGGCTCTAAGAATAATATCTGAATAATCAGTTAAAAAATCCCATTCGCTATAATTATAACTTTCTGCCCTGAAATCGATAATATAATTTTCCAGAAGAGTGACTGATGTACCAAAGTATAAACTGAATTTTTTATTTTTATCTTTTTCAATCGCATTTCTAAAACCTATTGTGCTCTGAAGTATTTCAAATATGGGAAATGAAGTGCTGAATTCAAACGTGCTTATCCGGCTGTAAGCTCCGGCAGGCTTTAAATGAATTATTCCTAAGCTTAAAGCAAAAGTAACAGGCAGGTCAAATGAAGCTATCTGTGTTATCATATAATTGTCAGTACTGAAATCGGACATACCGGCAAACGATTTTGTTTTTTGCAGCGAGAATGCAAAATTTGTCGAGCTCTGAAATTCGAGAATCCTGTAGCTGTAGGAGGTAATCACAGAATACATGCTCGTTCTGT
>CAZTDB010000395.1:0-3304 GCA_964612385.1 uncultured Ignavibacteriaceae bacterium | reverse complement strand
AGTTATTAAAAAACAATGACTTATTTTTTAAAAATTTTTCCCCGGACAAGTCAGGAATTATTATACGTTGAGATGAGTCATATTGCCTTAAAGAAATTGAACCGATACTAATTGCATCATTACCTACATTATTGGTCAATGCAGCAGACTCTGGTTCAGTACTTGGTATTTCTCCATTGAATACAAATAATTTTACTTCATCATCACCAACTCCTTCGTTAAAAGTATATTTTAATACTAATAAATAAGTCATATTTACACTAAATATTGAAGAAGTAGAATTTATTGACGAAGATGGACCTTTCTCTAAACCGAAGGCAAAGGGCGTAGATGTTCCTACTAAATGAACTCTCCCATGGTGCGCAGATGTACCGAAATGTAAGAAATAGCCGTTGCGACTATTATCCACTTTGACTAAAAAAGATAAATAGACAGAACCCGAATTCTGAGAATTGAAGGTTCTGTTCACATCTTCCCCATTTTCAGCTAGATCTGCAGCATTCCCTATGCTAGAAGAAGGGTATGAATCAAATACTAACCCAGTCGTAGTACTAATCGGATTTGTTCCACTCCCACTATGCGCATTCCATCCATTATTAGTTAATAGTCCTTCGAAATCAAAATTCTCTTCTAGCAGTAGTGTTTGAGGAAAATTTGTTGTCACTAAAAAGAATAAAAGATAGATTATCTTCTTCATTCCAACCTCTTCATAAAAAATTTTTATATATTCAGTTTGGATGAATATGAGTACTGATTTGTATTTACTGTTTCTATATGACTCAGGTTAGTTAATTACAGCTAAACGCCCGATAGATATTAGCTTGCGGTTTTAAATTAACAACCTTGCCGATTAAGGTCAACAAATATTTGAAATATTTTTAAAAAATTTGAAATGACAAAGGATATTGTGATTAGCAAAACCTCTTAAGAAAAAGTATGGCGTCCCCTCTTGAGAGGGGCGAGGGGTGTGTCCTACGTTGAATTACCATTCCATCTTAATAAAGCCGGCTTGTATAAATTTTACCATTATTTAAAGTACCTAACACATCCCTTCATCCCTTCTCGAGAAGGGATTGATGCTACTTTTTTAAATATTTTTACTTCTATATAAAACTTAAATCATAATGTTGAAAAGATTGAATAACACAACCAAGAAAAAAAGCGTATTGTCCCCTCTCGAGAGGGGCGAGGGGTGTGTCCTACGCTGAATAACCATTCCATCTTAGTAAAGCCGGCTTGTATAAATTTTGCCGTTATTTAAAGTACCTAACACATCCCTTCATCCCTTCTCGAGAAGGGATCAATGCTACTTTTTTTAAAAAAATAAAATCATAATGTTGAAAAGTTTTAATAACTTAGCTTATATAAAAAAGCGAATCGTCCCCTCTCGAGAGGGGCGAGGGGTGTGTTAACGCAGCATAATCATTTTTTTGCTTGTTGAACTTCCACCTGAATTTAATCGATAAAAATATACTCCGCTCGGCAGGTTTGCTTTATCAAAAAAGACTTCATGCTCACCGGGTTCTTTTTCTTCAGAAATTAAAATGTCAATCAGCGTTCCCAATACATCATATACGGCTAATGTAATCAATCCTTTCTCATTTACCCGAAATTTTATTTTTGTAGCAGCATTAAACGGATTTGGCTGGTTCTGGAAAAGATGAAAGTCATAATTACTTTTTAACTCCGCTTCGGTATAAAATAATTCTGTCTTAATTACATTTCCATCTTTATCAGTTATTTGATTAAATGGATCCGATTCTAAATAAAATATACCATCGCTCATTGCAAAAAATTCCAAATCAAACAACGGTTTGCTGATGACGGATTTAATAGCTTCTAAACCACCGGATAAATCTGCCCAGGCTATTGCAATTTTTCCTTTTACTTCATCAGCTTTGTAGATGAAGTTACAATCACTTTTAAGTCCGATGAATTTTACCGTTGAAGCCGGATAATTCATAACGAGAGAAACCGAACCGATTTCTGTATCGATGTTCGCTTTAACAGGTAATGTAAATTTTTCACCTATTGCAACTTGAATTTTTTCTAACGACGAAATTAACACACTGGGTTCTGTAATTGATTTAGCTAATTGAGGACTAAACTCATAAGACTTATTTACATCACCGGCGGCGAGTCCTTTAAAGGATAATGAAATATTATTATCTATAATCTGAATTGTATCCACCGAAGGATAAAAAACCCAATCGTCTTTTCCATTTGGAAATGAATCTATCAGTTCAACAAATCTTTGAACGACTAATAATGCATCTCCATTATTAACAATGTTATTATTGCTGACATCAGCGGCGAGAAGCTGAAGCTCGTTCAGTTCGATCAGCCCGACATAATATCTCGCTATGGCTAATGCATCGGCAGCATTTACTCCCCCCCATGAGCCGTTATAAGAAACCGAGACGACATAATTACCCGGCTGCACATTAACAATCGTAAAATTACCCCAGGAATTTGTTGATGCTATTCTTTCATTTCCGGATGACAATTCTTTCAGGGTTATCTTTGCACCATAAAAGGGCGAGTTGGAAATATTATCATACACAACACTTCCACTTAGAGTATAATAAAAATTACTCTCAGCAATTATAAAACTCCATGTGTTGGAAAAATCTCCATCTCCTAAAAAATTTTTTGCACACACTCGCCAGAAATATCTTTTACCTGCTTCGAGGGTTTGATTGGTAAAGAACTCGTCTGGAATACCATCTTCATGAATGATAAAATTAGTGAAGAGGGAATCAACCGAAACTTGCAGTGTATATGTCTGTGCAAACTCTACACTCTGCCAGCTAAAATTTACGGATGAAGATTGTAATTCTGAATTATCTGCTGGTTGAAGCAGTTGTGTTTTCCCCGGCACAGAATAAGAAGTGATTTGAACTTCGTTGCTGTATTCAGATTCGTTATAATAATTTGCTGCTTTAACCCTGTAATAATAAGTAGAATTGTAGATAGTGCTGTAATCCGTAAATGTAGTTTCATTGGCTAAAGCAAAAGCTATATCTGCAAAAGAATCTTCAGGTGAGGATTTTCTTTCGATTGTAAAAACACTTTCGTTATCCGAATTATCTTCCCAGCTTAAGACAATATAACCTGTAGGAAGAGCTTGCGCATTAAGATTAGTAGGTGCAGCAACCGGTGTGTTCTCCACTTTTCGCAGCCAACCTCTCTGCCACGCCGCATCACAAAATTCGGCTAATTTTGATAAATCGAGTCCTTCAAGAGCATATAACCAGATGGCGTTTAATCCCAAATTATTCGCTTCATGAAACAGCTCGAAATA
>CAZTDB010000394.1:0-3307 GCA_964612385.1 uncultured Ignavibacteriaceae bacterium | reverse complement strand
ATATCCCCGGCATCATGCCTGCTCTGTGTGTATTGCCGTTAACTCTTATCTCACCGTTGAACTTCCCACCGAATAAAAGCCCGTCTTGAAATATTGCAGGCTTGACTGCATTTATTCCGCCGGGCCAATAAAAACCGTTACCATCTGTTCGCGGATCATGTGAGCCGGCTCCGTTATTTGCAACCCACATTAGTATTTCATTTATCGATATGTAGTCATACTCCTGGTAGACTCGAATTTTAAATGTTGAGTCACTAATGTCGAATGAGGAATCATCATTTGAATCTACAATTTTCACAAGACAACTATCAGATTGCACCAAAGGTAACCATTGATAATTTTTTAATATTGCCTCATAACCGGATATAAGCAAGTTCCAACTTTTTCCGTTATCCGTGGACAAGAATAAATCAACAAACTCAACGCTGCGGCATTGCCATCTTATTTTAGTTTCCGGATAAGTAATTATTATTTCGCCTCCAACAGGGGAAAGCAATTTAAGTTCATATTCATAAATAATACTAAATGGTATAAAGTTTTCATCAAGTATGAAAGGATTATCCGAATCAACAATTCTAATTAAATAGTTGTCAGAAATAATATTAGGGACTTTCCATTTGTACTGGCGCATTTGAGCCGGGTAATTCGTTTCAATTTCGTACCAGCTTTGCCCGCTATCGGGAGAGAAATACAGATTAACAGAATTTACTTCAATAAAATCCCATGTTATTGTTACCCTGTCATAGGGATAAAAAACCTCGCCGCCTGCCGGTTTATTAAGCGTTAACTGCCGGTAGCTGCCTGTGCTTTCACTTTTAGTCAGCGCATAAACTGAGTTTTGCATACCCGCAAGGATAAATCCGCCATCATTTGTCTGAGCGATGGAGTTGTAATATGATAAAGTTTGTTTTTCCCAAATTTTCACTCCGTTAGAATTAAGCTTTGTTAGATAATTATTACCGGAACTGGTTGATATAAAAATGAATCCCCCATCAACGGTAATATTTCCGCATATAACTTCACCCGAGGGAGTAAAAGTCCATTCGGGAAATCCATCTTCATCAAATTTAACAATTGACAAACCGGCGGCAATAAAACTGCCATTGTCAAATGCTGAAATACTTCTAATATTAAAATCTGTTTTAACCGTCCACAATGAATCAAACTCCGGACTGAACTTAACTATTTCTTTTTGACCGGTTATAAGTAAGCTGCCATCCGACATGAGAGCATCATGGAAAGGTTCACCCGATATTCTATTTAATGAAAATTCCTTTCTCCAAATTATTTCTCCCGCATTATTCGTACGAATTAATCCGACTTTTCTTACAGCGAATAGTTCCTGTATTCCGAAGATGATAAGAATGTCACTATTGTCCAACTCATGAACAGAGTATGCTAACTCTCTTAATGAATCTCCATAAGTTCTTTCCCAAAGAATATCTCCAAATTCATCCAGCTTTAATAAATATATATCTTCGTCATTAATTGTTTCTTGCTTTGAGAAGACCATCAAATAGTTATTATCTGAAGCAGGTATAATGGGATAAATTCTATGAGTAGGATTGTTTGTTTCAACCGATCGAAACCATTGAGATATTCCCCTCTTGTCTGTTTTTAGGATTACAGAGTTTTGTTGATTTTTACCTGCACTAATGTAACCTGAATCTTCTGTCTGAATCGCTGTGAATGCAATAGTACCAATGGGATAGGTTTTGTGAAACGAAATTGTCTGTGCAGGCGTTAATATCTGAAAAGAAAAAACTATAATTATGAAGAAGAAAAGAAATGGTAAAGTAATTAAGGAGTAATTATTCATCTTAAACCTCCTTGCTCTCTTACATTGAATAGATTTATTATTCATCTAATATCAAACTTGCTATGTTTGATTTTATTTATCTTTAGACATAAATATTTAGCTGCTTACTTCATCAAACTCATCTTACCGGAATACTTTGCACTACCTGCTTTAATCTCGTATAAATATATTCCGCTTGAGACGGAATTGCCTGAATCGTTCGTTCCATTCCATCGAACTAAATAATTACCCGTATCTAATTCTTTCTTGAGTAATTGTTTTACATTTCGCCCCCGGATATCATAAATATTAATCTCGACCGGAATATTTGCCGCTTTGCCTGAAATATTGAAATTAATTAAAGTTTCGTTATTGAACGGATTCGGATAGTTCTGCGCCGTTATACGAAAATCCTTTAAACGATTTGAAGGCAGTTCAAGATTAACGGATGTTATCAGCGCCGATCCTTTTGGTCGTGCATTGCCTGATTTATCGGCAAGGTAAAGGTTTACCCAATCGGGTCTGAGTGATAGGTTTAAATAAGTTTTTTCCCATTCGTTATCGGTTAATCGTAAAAAGTCTGTTGTAGTATATTCATGATAGCTGTAGACAGGTCCCGCGAAAGCGACAGTTGAATTTCCGGGCAGCTCTGCGGTGATAATTGCTAAGTCAACCATGCCGGTGCCTGCATGCGCAATCCAGCCGATTAACTCTCCAAATTGATCGGTAGGTGAAGTGTGATAATCTGCTACAACAAAATCTTTTTTCATCATACCGTCATCATCTCCGGTTATGTAATAATATAATCTTTGATACCATCCGTCATAAGTTATTCCGCAAACATTTGACATGAAAAGAAATCTATGCAAAAATGAATTTTCAATTTCACTTATAGGAATACCCTGCAATTCTTTTTCGGCTATCGTCATCAGTGTATCCGATACCTTCGAGAAGTGATCGAAATAATTTGTAAGCATTTCTTTATAGCCCTGGTTTACAAAGCCGGCGTTTTCAAATTTATTTTTTATAAACGAAGTAATGTTTCTCATCTGTTCATAAAATTGCGGTATCGGTTCAACGTATACATAAGGATAAGAACAGATATACCCGCCTGAGTACGATTGTTTTCCATAAAGTAAATTATCATGTCTTAACTCCGCCCACGATGCAAGCTGTGTGTTCATCTTTTGCTGCCACCATGCGGCAGTTCTCATAAACGGCGGCAATGCACTTCTATCGGAAGGCGGATTTAATTTCCTGATTGAATTGAACCACATATTGTATATAGAGCTGTTCCAGAAATCTTCGTCATAAGCATCCAGCAGATAACGTAATGCAGCAAGATTGGAAGCGTACTTGTATTCGTCAAGCTGCGGAACAAGCAGTTGAGCTGCCGCATCGTTACCCGAGGCAAATAATATATCCAGTGTTGACGGCAGCATACGGAGGATCTTTTGTCCGTTATAAATTATCCTGTCGAAAACAACACTTCCGGTAACGTATGAATCG
>CAZTDB010000393.1:0-3308 GCA_964612385.1 uncultured Ignavibacteriaceae bacterium | reverse complement strand
CGCATATAAAGGAACTTTCGATGCGGATACGGTTATCCAGATTGCTGCCGGAATTGAAATATTAGACAGCGAACAATGGGGAATCAAATTTATTCATCTAAAAAAATCCGGGAAAAAATTTGACAATGTATTTGAATCCAAGCTGCTCGACGGTTCTTTTAAAGAATGTCTCGTTCAAAAAATAAAATTTCCCTTTTTTGGCTATGAGCTAATCTATTACAGCTCGTTAGATTACTTTATCGGCTCGGGCGGAGGAGAGGGATTTTCTTACCTTATCGACTTTAATCAAAAGGAAGTTTTCTATTCGCATTTAATTTCTGAACCCGGGCAGCCGGCTGCTCTATTCTTATCGGAAAATATCACCCAGCCTGAAGTGAGAAATTTCTTCATCAGTAATTTCAAAAGAGATTATCCTGCTCTTCAAGTGGTTGCGGCGGATAAAGAACTAAACCAGAATTAATCGAATCGAAGCAATGTTACTTAAAATTCCCGAACGTGATATTAATTAATGCCCAGAATATTAGTAGTTACATTAGCGTTTATACTTACTTCTGCTTCTTTAGCACAAGACGATAAGTATGAATTATATTCCATTAAGTTTGAAGGTAATAATCAGTTCTCATCATCGGTACTAAGAGATGTTATCCTTTCGGAAGAAACTCCCTGGTGGTTTTGGAAATTTCTAAATTCATTTACGCCGCTTGGAAGCGAACCTGTTTATTTTGATTCTTCTAATATCGCAATAGATTTGACGGCGCTTAAGGACTTTTATAACTCTAATGGATTCTTCCTTGCGCAATTCTCCTATGAATATACAATTGATTCTACCGCTAAGAGAGTAAATCTCATTTTTAAGGTTACCGAAGGTCCTCCATCCTTCTATGGGAACGTTCACATAATGGGGGTAGAGCAAGTTCCATCTGCCGTTTTATGGTCAATTCAACAGGAGAATGCTGTCGACACAACCGATCGTTTCTCGCAAAAAAATATGGAATTAAAAATCGAACGGACGCTCGCCATTCTTTTAAATAATGGATATATGCTGGCAACGTTCGACAGCACGATAATTTATCAGGATACTCTACTGCAAAAAGCTGAACAAGAAATTTATTTTACCACTCACAAGCAATTTGTTATCGACACCGTAGTTGTAGAGAAACGAGGAGAAGGTGCACCATTCGTGGAAGAAGAGCTTTTAAGTAAAATTACAGGCATATCGCCGGGCGAAATTTATAATTTCGAAAAAATTAAGAGAAGCCAGGTACGCCTTTTCAGAACCGGTTTGTTTAATACTGTGGTTGTTAATCCTGTTGACGAGGATACGGCAGGCAATCAGGTTCCGCTTAAAATAGACGGAAGCATCGGAAGAATGAACGAATTATCTCCCGAAGTAATATTAAATAATCAGCAAAGTGCCTTAAACGTAGGTTTGGGAATAGCATTCATAAAAAAGAATTTCTTCGGAGAAGCTCGCAAGCTCACCATTGGTTCTTCTTTCGGCGTACAGGATTTTTTTAATATCGATTATGATAAACTAATTAAACGTTTCTCATTCCGCGATACAACTCTGTTGGGTTACGTTGATACGAGGCTTAAAATTGAGCAGCCTTTTCTTTTCAATAAACCTATACTCGGTACATGGGAAAATTATGCTACAATAAATAAGCAAAAGAATTTTAATATAACTACATACGGCTCTAAAGCTACATTCGAATTTGAATTACCGCGGTATACTTTTGTTAATTTCCTCAGCACGTTTTATAACGTTGAAAGGACTCACGAACTTTATCGGACTTACAACGACAGCCTCTCAAATAAGCTGCTTTCTATTTTAGGTGTGGATTTGGGCAAAACCACCGCCGACGATATACTTTTTCCTACTGAAGGATTAAATCTTTCACTGAATATCGAAGAAGCTAATTCAGTTCCTTATTTAATATCGAAAATATTTAATTACCGGTATGACGGAGCTTTATTTTATAAGGTGCTTTCCACCGGTTCATTTTACGTACCGATGAACAGGAAAAAGAATTCGATACTTGCAATAAAAATCCGTTCCGGTCATCTTCAAGCTTACCGTGGAGATTATGCCGGTATTCCGCTTAACCGAACTTTTTTCGCCGGAGGAAGCAACTCTGTTCGAGGCTGGCGTTCAAATGAATTGAGACCTTCGAATGCAGACACACTCAAAGGTATATCGGGCGAAAATGTAAAAGGCGGCACGTTTTTATTAGAAGGAAATTTTGAATTACGTTACCGCTTCATTGAAGAGCTTGGAACAGTGCTGTTTTATGATTATGGTAATACATGGATAGGCTATAAAGATTTTAAGTTCGACGAGTTAGCAATGGCTGCCGGAATAGGCTTCAGATATTACACCCCTATTGCACCGTTCCGGATAGATTTTGGTTTTAAGTTTTACGATCCTTCCTCTAAAAAATTCATCTGGCAAAACCGCGATAAAAGCATCTGGAGTAATCTTGAGTTCCACTTTGGAATCGGAGAGGCATTCTAAAAAATTATCACTTACCGTTTGCTTGAGTATTTTTAACTTTGGGTAGGCTGACGGATAAAGAAAAGCGTTCGGACTTTCCCACAGAGGCTGTCCGAAAATTAAATTGTGCAACTTTGTGTTATGGTGTCTTTCCATAGGATTCTTCGAATGTGGCGTGGGTTTAATTTTCACTAAAAACAAAGCTTTTATTTGCCACGAAGACTCTAAGAATCACCAAAAAAATTACTTTTCGGACACCCTCTTCTTCGATCAGCGTCACCATTTATTGTGATGCGGTTATTTTTTGTTTACCTGGCATAAATTGGTTATTTTTCGCAACTAATTTTTAGGCTTATAGATGATTTACAGCATGACGGGCTATGGAAAAGGCACTGCAGCCCACAACAGGATTAGCGTCGAAGTTGAGGTTAGAAGCGTAAACAGCAGATATCTCGATATTTCGCTCCGCCTTCCCTCTTCTTTACTGAATAGGGAATACGAGCTTAGAGAATTAATTAAAAAAAACGTGAAAAGAGGTAAAATATCCGTCTCGATTCAATTAAAAAGAAACGGTGCCGAAGACGAAGAACTGACTATTGATAAAGAGAAGTTAAAGAATTACGTATCCCTTCTGAAAACAATTAAGAAAGCAGCTAAGCTTACCGATAAAATAAAGCTCGATCATCTGCTTCTGAGTAAAGATATTTTTGCACCAATCGAGCAGCTTTATTCGGAAGACGAGTTAGAATTAATAAAGAAAGCTCTTAGTGCTGCAATTGATGAGCTTTTAGTAATGAAAAAGAACGAAGGGCAG
>CAZTDB010000392.1:0-3312 GCA_964612385.1 uncultured Ignavibacteriaceae bacterium | reverse complement strand
AATCAGCAACCGAAACATCCGGAGTAGCAAGTTTTTCGGTATATCTTTCTTCCCTGTGAAGCCAGGAAATTTTTGTATCGTCCCCTTCATAATCAATTTTATCTTTTGCCGTTCTTGATATTGGAGCTAATGGATCATCATTCAATTCCGATCCTTCAACTACGGGGATGTACTCGTCAAGTAGATTTATTAACAACCGTGCGATACGGGTTTTTGCCTGTCCTCTTAAACCAAGCAAAATTATATTGTGCCGCGAAAGTATAGCTTTTTGAATATCCGGTATAACTGTTTCATCATAACCCAAAATTCCGCCGAAAGGATTTGTGTTACTTTTTATAGCTCGTATAAGATTTTTTCGAAGCTCATCTTTAATCGATATTGGTTTGTAACCGGTTTTCTTTAAATCTCCGATTGTTTTTATGGATTTCATTTTCATGCGCTAGATTATCTTTCGTTATAAATTGTTGTGAAGTTAATCCCGGTTATCTCAAATGTTTTCTTCTGTTTCTTATATAGTCTTCAAAAATAAAATCGCCTAATCCGGATAAACCGCTGTAAAATGCTTTACCGTTATTAGTCTTTGTAAATTCTCTCACAAACTCCTGTAAATATGGGTCCCGGGCAATCATAAAAGTAGTAATGGTAATTCCAAGTTTTCTGCATACGGCAGCCTTGTCTAATGTTCTGTTAACAATTTTTCTATCTAAGCCGTAACTATTTTTATAATATTTTGCACCTTCCTTAAGACAAGTTGGTTTGCCATCGGTAATCATGAAGATTTGTTTGTTCTGAGTTTTTCGTCTTCGGAGTATTTCCATCGCAAGGTCAATTCCGGCTACTGTGTTGGTATGAAAAGGACCTACCTGTAAATAGGGAAGATCTTTAATTTGTATAGGAAAGGCATCGTTTCCGAAAGCAATAATATCTAAAGTATCTTTTGGATACTTAACAGAAATTAATTCTGCGAGTGCCATTGCTGTTTTTTTTGCCGGAGTAATTCGATCTTCACCGTACAAAATCATTGAATGAGAAATATCAATCATAAGTACTGTTGATGTAAGCGCTTTAAAATCTCTCTCTTCAATTTCGAGGTCGTCTTCAGTAAGCTTAAAGTCGTCTATGCCATGATTTATCTGCGCATTTTTTATTGAGCCGGTAGCATCGATTTGATCCATCGTATCTCCGAAGTAGTACTCCCTTTTTTCTGAGGTGGGTTCATCACCTTGCCCTGTATAATTAGTAATGTGATTTCCCCGCATTGATTTCTTAAGCTTGCCGAAAATTTCTTCCAGGGCTTGTTTACGAATAGTTCGTTCGGTTTTTGCAGTAATTATAAAAACGCCATCGATAGGATTTCCTTCCAAAAAATTTTTCTCTTTTAATTCTCGTATAAAATCTCCTATCCCGTATGAATCCGAAGTTAAACTGTACTTGTCATCAAGCTGATTTAACCACCGCAATGCTTCCGATACATCTCCTGAAGTTATGGTTAATAATTCGAGAAACAACTTAAGGAGCCTGTTAAAATTTATCTCACTCGATTTATCCGGAATATATTTTGTGAATCTAAGTCCTACCATCTAAATCTTGTTTACTCCTTTTCTCTCTATAAAACGATATTTAAAAATTTAAATGAAATGATTTTTATAATGCATTAGCTTTAATCTAATTTAGAGAGAAAATTATCTTCGTTCAAGTGATGAATTGCAACAGCGTGATTAAATTTTATAGAATAGAAAGATAAGAGTAATCCTATATGCTGATGAGAAAAGGGGATGTTTCCATAATGTTTTATATCACATTTGCTGCACCGAATTGAATGTTCTGTTTGAAAATTATCAGGTGCCAAAACATTTTCATCAACAATCGATAATGTAACTTCTATATGGTGTTCTCCTATGATTTTCTTTGCGTTCCACCCACTCGTAATAACTTTTGTTTTCAAGGCAAAATCCTTTATTTTTGGATTCCAATTTTGGAAAGAAATCAGCTTTTTTTAATTATTTTGTGCACTTAAACGTCATTATTGTGTAAAAGAAGACGTTAGGTAACTTAATTTAAGCTGACATACACATGCGAAGCGAGAGTGGCGGAATTGGCAGACGCGCTAGACTTAGGATCTAGTACCGTTACGGTGTCGGGGTTCGAGTCCCCGCTCTCGCACGAAGAGCATCATCAAAAAAAATGAGGTAATATTGCAGTTTAAAATCAACGAGCCGTCACCATCTTATAGAGAAATAGAGGTAACGCTGCCTTACGACGAAATCGAAAAGGAAATAGCTGAAGAGGTAAAACGACAAGTTCAAAAGCTACAACTTCCGGGCTTCCGGAAGGGAAAAGTTCCTATGCACATGATTAAGCAAAGATTTGGGGATGCATTAGAATATGAAGCCTCAGAAAAAATAGCTAATAACCGTTTCTGGAAAATATCCGATAGCGAACATCTTAATCCAATTGGTACTCCGCAAATTACAGAGATTAATTTCAGCCCTAATAAAGAACTTTCTTTTAAGATAAGATATGAAATTGTGCCGGCTCCGGAAGTGAAGGATTACACAGGACAAACTATCGAAATTCCCGATCTTCAAGTAAGAGAAGAAGAAATAGATGCTGAAACTAAATTTATTTACAAACAACACTCAACGCGTGAAGAAGCTGAAGTTGTGGGCGAGGATGATAATTATATACTTCAAGCCGAGATTGTACAATTAGACGAGTCAGGCGAACCGATAGATGGTGGATTAACCGAATCGATAGAAATTGATCTTTCAGATGATAGAATATTTCAACAGATAAAGACAAACGCACGCGGCAAGAAAGTGGGAAATTTCTTTGATTACGCAGTTGAAAAAAATGTTGAAGCCGGTGATGGTGAAAGCGAATCTGAAAGCAGGCACAAAATAGAAAGGTTTCGAGTGATAGTTAAAGGAATTGATAAAATTATTATGCCCGAGTTGAATCAGGAGTTCTTTAAAAAAATAAGCGGCAAAGAAATTCCCGACGAGCTTAGTTACAGAGAACATATTAGAGAACGAATCCAGGCATATTATAATAGTCGAACTGAGGAATTGATCACCGACCGTTTGATGAACATGGTAGTTGAGAAAAATGGCTTTACGCCGTCACCCACTTTTGTAAATAAATTTTTAGAAGAGATGATGAAAGAGGAAGAAGAAAAGCACAAACGTGAGACAGGAAAAAAATTAGATAAAATGAAACTGCGTAAAAGTCTAACTCCCTTTGCCGAATTTAATACGAAGTGGTTCTTTTTAAGGGAATCAATCAAGAAGAAAGAAAATTTAACGATTACCG
>CAZTDB010000391.1:0-3337 GCA_964612385.1 uncultured Ignavibacteriaceae bacterium | reverse complement strand
GTAGAGTATTTGACTGCCGAACAGGAAGATCATTTTACCATCGCGCAAGCCAATGCGCCTTTAAATGAACAATCACGTTTCGTAAATGAGCGCGTGAAAACAAGACTTAAAGGAGAATTTCCAATAGTAACTCCGGAACATATTCAATTTATGGATGTGGCGCCGGCACAAATTGTTAGTGCTGCAGCAGCCTTAATTCCCTTCCTTGAACATGATGACGCAAACAGAGCACTTATGGGATCGAATATGCAGCGCCAGGCTGTTCCTCTGCTGCGACCTGAAGCGCCACTTGTGGGGACAGGTTTGGAAAAGAAAGTTGCTATGGATTCGCGGGCGGTTACTATGGCAGACGATGATGGCGTAATCGAATATGTGGATGCGAATCAATTAGTAGTTAAGTATGATATCAATCCGAACAGCATTGAAGCGCTCACTAGTTTTAACGATATCCGAAGAGTCACTTACAAATTAATTAAGTTTTCCGGCACAAATCAGGAAACATCCGTTAATCAAAGACCTCTCGTTATACAAGGTCAGAGGGTTAAAAAAGGTGATATCCTTGCCGATGGCGCTGCAACTGACGGCGGTGAATTAGCTCTTGGAAGAAACGTATTAGTTGCCTTTATGCCCTGGAGAGGATATAACTTTGAAGATGCTATTGTTATAAGCGAAAGAGTTGTAAGTGAGGACGTCTATACTTCAATTCATATTGAGGAATTTGAACTGCAGGTGCGTGAAACTAAACGCGGGGAAGAAGAACTCACCCGTGAAATTCCTAATGTAAGCGAGGAAGCTGTTAAGAACTTAGATGAAAACGGTATAATTAGAGAAGGTGCGGAAGTTAAAGAAGGGGATATCTTAATAGGTAAAATTACGCCAAAAGGTGAAACCGATCCGACTCCGGAAGAAAAATTATTAAGAGCTATCTTTGGTGATAAAGCTGGTGATGTTAAAGATGCTTCTTTGAAAGCCCCTCCCGGACTTAAAGGCACTGTCATTAAAACAAGGCTGTTCAGTAGAAAGAAGAGAGATAATGAAAGTAAAAAAATCGAGAAGAAGCTTCTTGATAATTTGGAAAATGAACATAAGCAGGTTCTTAGGAATCATTACGATAAGTTAGTTGATAAACTGACAAGATTAACCGAGAACGAGACTACTACGGGAGTTAGAGATTTAGATGGAAGTATTGTTCTAAGAAGTGGAGTAACTATCAAAGAATCCACATTCAAAGGTTTAGACGATGTAACCAAGCTCGATTACACTCTTGATTGGTTTGAATCGAAAAGACTCAACAACCACATAGAGACTTTATACAAAAACTATTTCGATTTTTTAGCCGATCTCGAAGAAGATTACAAGCGTGAGAAAATTAAGATAACCAGCGGTGACGAACTTCCGCCGGGAATTGTGCAGCTTGCAAAAGTCTACGTTGCCAAAAAACGTAAGTTGTCGGTTGGAGATAAGATGGCTGGAAGACATGGAAACAAAGGCGTTGTTGCTAAGATTGTGCCTGCTGAAGACATGCCCTTCCTCGCTGATGGTACATCTGTCGATATCGTTTTAAATCCGTTAGGAGTTCCTTCACGTATGAACTTAGGACAGCTTTACGAAACTGCTCTTGGCTGGGCTGCACAAAAATTAGGATTACAGTTTGCTACACCAATCTTTGACGGCGCAAAAATGTCCGATGTTGATGAATGGTTAGCTAAAGCCGGATTAGAACCAGGAAGTAAAGCCGATTTATACGACGGACGAAGCGGTGAGAAATTCCATCAAAAAGTAACCTGTGGTTATATTTATATGCTCAAGTTAAGTCATCTTGTAGATGATAAAATTCATGCACGTTCAATTGGACCCTACTCACTAATTACGCAGCAGCCGCTTGGTGGTAAAGCTCAATTCGGTGGTCAAAGATTTGGAGAAATGGAGGTCTGGGCGCTCGAAGGTTACGGAGCCTCTCATATTCTTCAGGAAATTTTAACTGTTAAGAGTGACGATGTTGCAGGAAGAGCAAAAGTTTATGAAGCAATTGTAAAAGGTGAAAACTTACAGGAGCCAAACGTTCCTGAATCATTCAATGTGTTAATTAAAGAACTTCAAGGCTTGGGTCTTGATATAAAAATTAATTAACGCGATTTGAATAATTTTTTCACTAAGAAATAGGAGTAAAAAAATGCCTTATAGAATTCAAGAAAATGCAATGCGTGATATAAATAGTATCACTATTGGTTTAGCCAGTCCGGATGATATTCTGTCAAGATCGTATGGTGAAGTTACTAAACCGGAAACAATAAATTATCGTTCATTCAGACCGGAAAAGGATGGTTTGTTTTGCGAAAAAATCTTCGGACCAACCCGTGATTGGGAGTGTTTCTGCGGAAAGTACAAGCGAATCCGTTACAAAGGAATTATTTGCGATAGGTGTGGTGTTGAAGTAACTCAAAAAAGTGTACGCCGTGAACGAATGGGACATATCGCATTAGCTGTTCCGGTTGTTCATATTTGGTTCTTTAGAGCACAGCCATCGAAAATTGGAAACATAATTGGCTTAAGTCTTAAAGAATTAGAAAAAGTTATATACTATGAATCTTATATTGTTTTAAGTCCCGGTCCAACCGGCTTAAGTAAAAAAGATCTTATTTCTGAAGATCAATACTTTGAAGTCTTAAATTCTTTACCGCCTGGTAATGAAAAATTAGATGATGACGACCCCAAAAAATTTGTTGCTAAAATAGGCGGCGAGGCTGTAAAAGAAATTCTGAAGAAGACAGATGTCGAAAAACTTTCTAAAGAATTAAGAGAGCAATTAGCTATCGAAACTTCGCAGCAAAAAAAGGCTGATTTGCTAAAAAGACTGAGAGTGCTCGAAGCATTCAAAGAGTTTGAGGGAAAGGTAGCCAACAAACCTGAGTGGATGGTGCTCGCTTATATACCCGTTATTCCGCCTGAACTTCGTCCGTTGGTGCCGCTTGAGGGAGGAAGATTTGCCACATCAGATTTGAATGACCTTTACCGAAGAGTTATTATAAGAAATAACCGTCTTAAAAGATTAATTGATATAAAAGCACCGGAAGTAATTCTTCGGAACGAAAAGAGAATGCTTCAGGAAGCTGTAGATGCATTGTTCGATAACTCAAGAAGAGGCAGCGCTGTAAGAAGTGATAACAATAGACCTCTAAAATCTTTAAGCGACATGCTTAAGGGAAAGCAAGGACGATTCCGCCAAAATTTACTGGGTAAAAGAGTTGATTACTCCGGGCGGTCGGTTATCGTTGTTGGTCCTGAGTTAAAATTGCATCAGTGCGGTTTGCCGAAGGATATGGCAGTAGAGTTATTT
>CAZTDB010000390.1:0-3347 GCA_964612385.1 uncultured Ignavibacteriaceae bacterium | reverse complement strand
AACCTCTCGAAGGATTTCTTTAGGGGTTCAGGTTGTTTATAGAGACCTCGTAAAGAGAAAAACTATTTTTGAAAAAAATTATTCAAACGTCGGAGACTATCCCTCGGGCGGCAGCATTGAGATTAGAAGAGAGGCGATAAAAGCTGCGCTTGAGAAAATCACTGAAGATATTTTACTGGATACCGTTTCCGGCTGGTAACAAAATAAATTTTAAAAAGGATTAAATAAAATGGATGACGTAGTACTAATTTCGTATTTTCTATCCCTTTCTATCCTCTTCATTTTCGGTTCGCACGGCTTTATAATGATTTATTATCATCGAAAATATAAAAGCGTAAAGCACAAAGCTAAAGATGATTTTAAAGCAGATGCCGTGGTTACAATTCAGCTTCCGCTTTATAACGAGCAATATGTGGTTGAGCGCTTAATTCAAGCCGTATGTGAGATTGATTATCCTAAAGAAAGGTTGGAAATACAAGTGCTTGATGATTCAACTGATGAAACAGTCGATATTGTAGCCCGTGCAGTTGAACAAAAGCAGCGCGAAGGATTCGATATAAAGCATATACACCGCGAAAATCGCAAGGGCTTCAAAGCCGGTGCATTGAAGGAAGGGCTTAAATCCGCAAGAGGAGAATATATCGCAATATTCGATGCTGACTTTATACCTCAAAAGGAATTCTTAAAGAAAACGCTTCCGTTCTTCAGCGATGAAAAGGTGGGAATGGTTCAAACCCGCTGGGAACATTTAAATGGCGATTATTCTTTAATTACAAAAGTTCAGGCATTGGCTCTCGACGGTCACTTTGTAATTGAACAATCGGTTCGAAATCGTGCGGGCTTCTTTATTAACTTTAACGGAACCGGCGGCATCTGGAAAAAAAGCTGCATTGAAGATGCCGGTAATTGGCATGACGATACTTTAACTGAAGACTTAGACTTAAGCTATCGCGCCCAATTGAATGGCTGGCGATTTGTATTTCTGAAAGATATTATTTCTCCTGCCGAGCTGCCTTCCGAAATAAATGCTCTCAAAGCACAGCAATTTAGATGGACAAAAGGCGCTATAGAAACCGCTAAAAAAATACTTCCGCTTGTTTGGAAATCGGCAGTTCCGCTTCGCATTAAGCTGCAGGCAACTTTTCATCTTACAAATAATCTCGTATTTCCATTTATTCTGATGGCAGCTATTCTTAACGTTCCTTTAATATTCATTAAAAACAGCGGTTCGCATCAATTATATTTTGCAGTGATGTCGATATTTGTTCTTGCGTTTATAAGCTCATTCTTATTCTATCTTTATTCGCAGAAGGATATTCGCACCGATTGGCGGAAGAAGATTGTACTTTTTCCGCTTTTTATGGCAGGCAGTATGGGCTTTGCCGTTAATAATTCAAGAGCAGTGATGGAAGGACTGTTGAACAGAAAGAGTGAGTTTGTGCGTACTCCCAAATTCAAACTTGAAAACCAGAACGATTCCTGGGTAGGCAAAAAGTACATTACTACCAAGAAGAAGATTGGGCTTTCGGTTATGGTTGAGCTAATGTTAGCAATTTATTGTTTAATAGGAATCGGTTCGTCAATTTACTTTCTTGAAATAGCGGCTTTACCGTTTCAATTTATGTTTTTCATAGGTTTTTCTTTTGTTTCGCTTACTTCAATCAAACATGCTTATTCAAAATCGTAGGTTTTTAATTGGTTAAAAGCGCCTCAGAAATATTTAGCGATAAAGTAAGGCTTATTTATGAATACGATAGACAATCTCCTTTGTTCGTTCGGATGGCGAATACAGAAATAGAAGGCAATAACTTTGACCGGGCAATAGAAATTTTGAATGAAGGAATAAATATTTATCCCGGTTATGCAGCGGCTTATCTTATTCTTGCAAAAGCCCTTACCTTAGCCGGTGAATATCAAAAAGCACTGCAAGCTGCCAAATCAGGCAGCGATTTAATTCATTCAAAACGCACCTACGATTTTTATGTAAAAGAAATTGAAAACATCCGTAAGCAAAGATCGATTTTCGAGACTACGCGGGGGCATGCATTCTTTACCAACGAATTAATACCTGAACAAAAAGATGAGCAGGATTTATTTAATGACAAATCCCTGGCATTAGGTAAAAAATCTGAAACTCCTCTTGACGAAAGATTAGATGAATTAGCATCCGAGCTGTCAAAAGCAAAAATTCCTGAATCAAGCTCTTTACTGAATGACAAAGAGATTTCCTTAGAAAATTTTGATGAGGATAATCTTATCGTCTCAGAAACGCTTGCAAAAATTTATATAGCACAGGGTGAATACGGCGAAGCCATAAGTGTTTATAAAAAATTAATTAAAAAATTTCCAAACAATGCCGACTATTACAAATCGCGGGTCAAGGAGCTGAGCGAAGAAATTCAATAGCAAATAATAATTAATTTTATTTGACTATGATGTTTATATGAATTGTCCTAATCACTGGAAGTTAATTAGTCAAGGAGAGATTGACATATTTTGGTTATACATCCTCAGGGGACGACGTCATCTCTTCATAGTTACTTATTGAATTTAGGATTGAAAATTTAATTTCGATAACACTAAGCAAAAATATTTCAAAAATAGTGCAAGCAGTTTCCTGTCTCTTACCCATATTTAAAATGTTTCTCCTTAAACTTCACTTCACACATGATGATACAGCAAATTAAAAACCGGAAACTAAAGCGAAGTTTCTATAAACGTGACGTAAGACTCGTTGCTAAAGAACTCTTGGGCAAGTTACTTGTAAAAAATGAAAAAGACTATTATTTAGCCGGACGCATAGTGGAAGTAGAAGCTTATGACGGTTTTATAGACCAAGCAGCTCATTCATTCAGAGGAAGAACGGAGCGAAATAAAGTAATGTTTTGTAAAGGAGGGCATCTCTATGTTTACTTTACTTATGGTGCGCATTTTTGCTGCAACGTTGTTACAGGCAAAAAAGATGAAGGCATGGCTGTTTTGATCAGAGCAGTAGAACCCGTCGATGGAGTTAAATATATGAGCATTAATCGTTATGGGAGAGAGTTGTTATCAATCAAAGAAAAAATTAATTTAACTAACGGACCCGGAAAAGTTTGCAGTGCCTTTTCTATTACTAAAGCCGATGACGGAACTGATTTGTTAGGCGATAAAATATTTATAGCCCGGAATCAAAAGATAAATGAGTCGATGATTGGTATTTCAAATAGAATAGGAATAAAAAAATCAACAGAGTTTCAATGGCGGTTTTTTATTAAAAGAAATCCTTACGTATCAAGAAAATGATTATTCCCAAAAAATTATTAGTAGTAAGGACAGATCGAATAGGCGATGTAGTGCTTTCATTG
>CAZTDB010000389.1:0-3359 GCA_964612385.1 uncultured Ignavibacteriaceae bacterium | reverse complement strand
CCGTTGAATTTCAAACGGCAAGACACCAAAGTTCATAACGGATTCAAATTATCAATTCTTTCTTCACTTCCCTTTTTATAAATTGCATCAGCAATAATTTTAATTTTTCAGATCGAAAATGTTAACCGGAAAAACTGAAGTTAGAGTTCGCTTTGCCGATACAGACCAAATGGGTATTGTTTACAACGGAAAATACCTTGAGTATTTCGAAGTAGGCAGAACGGAAATGCTTCGCATAAACGGGCTTGCTTATGCCGAAGTAGAAAAACGAGGCTATCAACTTCCGTTGTTAGAAGCACATGTTAAATATGTCTCACCAGCCCGATATGATGATGTATTGGTAATCGAAGCGATTGTTAAGAATTACCCTGCGTTTCGCATTCATATCGATTATAAAATATTCCATAGAGATAATGAATTATTAATCACCGAGGGCTATACTAAACATGTTTTTATGAGCAAAGAAACACTCAAACCTGTACGACCGCCAAAGTTCTTTACGGATGTAATTGAACAATTCTATCATAAAAAAGAATAGGAATGGATACAGGCATCGATCAAATAATAAAAAATGCATTGGAGGAAGATATTAAAGGCGGCGACATAACATCCGCCGCTGTCATTCCGGATGATGTGCTTGCAAACGCCGCATTCATAATTAAAGAAGAAGGCATTATTGCCGGGCTTGATGTTGCCGGAAGAGTTTTTAGTCTTTATGACGAAACACTTGACTATGTAAAGTTGATTGAAGACGGTCAAAAAATTTTTCCTTCTTCTGTTGCCGCAAAAGTATCCGGCAAAGCCAAATCAATATTAACGGTTGAACGGACAGCGTTAAATTTTTTACAGCGGATGAGCGGCATTGCTACAACTGCATATACTTATTCTGAAAAGATAAAACACACAAAAGCAAAAATTATCGATACAAGAAAAACGGCTCCAGGATTACGGACATTAGATAAGCTTGCAGTAAAAATCAGCGGCTGTCAAAATCATCGTGCAGGTTTATTTGATATGTTTCTGATTAAGGATAACCATATTGCTGTTTCAGGTTCGTTAAAAAAAGCTGTTGAGCTTTGTCGTCAGTATAAAACATCACACAACCTTAATTTCTCAATCGAGGTGGAAGCCGCAAATCTGCAAGAGGTTGAAGAGGCAATTGAATCCGGTTCGGATATAATAATGCTTGATAATTTCTCTGCTGATGATATGAAAAAAGCGGTTGAATTAATTTCAGGCAAATGCATTGTTGAAGCATCCGGCGGAATCAATTTGAATAATGTTGTTGAGGTTGCAGAAACCGGAGTCGACCTCATTTCCGTCGGTGCACTTACTCATAGTGTAAAAGCGTTGGATATTTCTCTCGAATTAAGCTTAATCGAATGAAGACTGTAAAGATATGCTTGATAAACTAAAAGAGTTGACTAAAGATACTGCTATTTACGGCATCAGTACGATGATTGGTCGGTTTCTGAATTTTATTCTTGTACCTTTTTATACAAACGTATTCATTCCTTCCGATTATGGTATTGCACTGGTATTATATGCTTATATAGCAATCCTCAATATCTTTTATATATATGGGATAGATGCCGCCTACATGCGATTTGCCGGTATGAGTGAAAAGGGCAACGAACAGGAAAACTTCTCCACTCCATTTCTAACAGTTCTATTTACGGCTTTTTTATTTAGCTGCGTTATCGCATTATCGAGCGGCAGAATATCGGAACAGCTTGCCATTCCGCAGAATTTAGGTTACGTAGTTTATCTTATTGCTTTAATGCTGTTTTTTGATGCAACAGCTGTTATTCCTTTTATCAAATTAAGGTTAGAACGCAAAGCAAAGAAGTTTGCGTTGTTCAAGGTGTTGAACATAATGCTTAACATCGCGTTGAATCTGATTCTGATACTCCATTTTAAGCTTGGCATAGAAGCAGTATTTATAAGCAATTTAGCGGCTTCGATCTTTTCCGTTATTCTTCTGCTTCCGTCTATATTAAAAGCGCTGCAGTTCAAAATTAATATTGATTTGTTGAGGAGGTTATTAAAATTCGGTTTGCCTTATTTGCCCGGCGGATTTGCAGTAATGCTTGTGCAGGTGGTGGATGTTCAAATACTCGATCAGCTAACCGATAGGAAAACCGTAGGGCTTTACAAATCGGTTTATAAGCTTGGTATTTTTATGATGTTGTTTGTGAATATGTTTCAGTATGCATGGCAGCCGTTCTTTCTGCAAAATGCCAGAGAAGCAAATGCAAAGGAAATTTTTTCAAAGGTGCTAACTTATTTTATGGTTGCTGGAAGCGTAATCTTAATAACGCTGTCACTGTTTATAAACGATTTAGTAAAAATTCAATTCGGGGGATTTTCTATTATCGGTTCGATGTACTGGGAAGGTCTTTATATAGTTCCTGTAATTTTATTTGCTTATCTTTTTAATGGAATGTATGTAATCTTCACAGCGGGTATTTATATAGAAGAAAAAAGCATCTATGTTCCGATAATTTCAGGAGCCGGGGCAGCGGTGAATATCATAACAAATTACTTGCTTATTCCTGTTTGGGGTATTATGGGTGCGGCGGCTGCTACCCTTGCAAGTTATTTCGTAATGGCTGCAGGTTATTTTATCGTCACACAGAAATTTTATCATATCGAATATGAATTCGGAAAGATTATCAAAATATTTGCTGCAATTTTATTAGTAGGTGTTTCTTATTACGTATTAGACTTTAATGAAGCATTAAACATCGTATACAAGTTAATTCTTTTAGCTGTTTTCCTATCAATAATATTGCTTTTTGTATTCGACAAAAAAGAGTCGGCATGGTTAAAGAAAAAAACATTTGGTTAAGCGTTCAATGATTTTTTATGACTGAAAAAATTTCAATAAAAATAAAAAGAATTAATCCGAAGTACAACGATATTCCGCTGCCGTCGTATGCGACGGAGGGGAGTGCGGGTATGGATATACGAGCCGCAGTTGAAAATGAGCTGATTGTGAAGCCTTCTCAAGTGGTTTTGGTACCTACCAATCTTTCGGTAGAAATACCTCCGGGTTATGAAATTCAGGTAAGACCAAGAAGCGGATTAGCTGCTAATCATTCCGTTGGTATACTCAATTCTCCCGGAACTATCGATTCCGACTATAGAGGCGAAATAAAAATTATTTTAATGAATTTCGGTAATGAAGATTTTAAAATTAACCGCAGCGATAGAATTGCACAGCTTGTTGCGGCAAAAATTTATCGCGCTTCCCTTGAGGAGTCGGATGATTTAAATGACAGCCGGCGCGGTAAAGGAGGTTTCGGGCACACAGGACAAAAATAATTTTCACCCGCCGAAAATTTTTCCCATCAATT
>CAZTDB010000388.1:0-3371 GCA_964612385.1 uncultured Ignavibacteriaceae bacterium | reverse complement strand
CATAATAAACGCTGTTAATGAGGCTAAATCGAAAGGATTACATACAATTGGCTTCCTCGGAGGCAGCGGCGGTAAATTAAAAAACTTAGTCGATCATGCAGTAGTTATACCCTCCGAAAATACACAGCGTATTCAAGAAGGGCATATAACAATCGCCCACATTATTTGTGAACTGGTGGAAACTGAACTTTATGGTGAAGCAAAATAGTCACAAATCTTAAAGATTAATCTTCGTATCCATCCAATTGATTTTGTCGCCTACTTTAATTCCAAATTTGTCTGTAAAACCTGCAACCACTTCTACAACATATTTCGCCGGACGATCGGAAGCATAGGATTGTTCGGAATACGGAACAGTATTCTTATGAATCGTTACAATCTCTTTTTGTGAATTAACAAAGATCATATCAAGTGAAATTTTTGTATTCCTCATCCAAAAAGATTGAATAATCTCATACGGGAAAATAAACAGCATTCCTTCTTCTTCGGACATTTTTTCCCTGTACATAAGACCCAATTGCCTGTCGTAATCGGTATCGGCAATTTCGACATCAATTTTTCTTATCTCCTTCTCTTCATTGAAAAAAACTAATTCACCTTCTTTTTTGAATGCGTGCATTTCACCTGATCCCGTGCTTTGATTGAGAGTTGGTAAGATAACCCATACGATTACCGAAAGAATCACTATCACCGAAATAAAAATATACAATCTTTTAGCGATCTTTTTTTTAGGCTGCTGTGACTGCCCGGTTTGTATTTTTTGTTTGCGTTTTTTAGCCAATCTTAATTTTCCGATATTTGTAAAAAAAATCACTAAGCTTGCGATTAAATATACTCTTTTCATAATTATTATATGAAATTTTAATATGAACGAAATTTCAAGTAAAATTATTTCAAGATCAAAAATTGAGTTGGATAATTCTCTTCAAAAAATGGTTGCCAGCGGCTGGGGTAACGAAGTGATTGAAAATGCAATTGTCGAGAAGATTACTTATTTATCGGACGAACTTGAAGTAAAAGGCTTCATTGCTTATCCTCGCGATGATTCCGATAAATACCCCTGCATTATCTGGAATAGAGGAGGTTACGGAAATAAAGGAGCAATTAGTAATTTTAATGCTTACGGTATTTTTGGACAAATATCATCCTGGGGATATGTTGTTTTCGCATCTCAATATCGAGGCAGCAATGGCGGTGATGGGCAAGACGAATTTGGTGGTTCGGATGTGAATGATGTTCTTAACTTAATACCCTTGGCAAATGAAGTAGACTCGGCGAATAATTCTATTTGGGGTATAGAAGGATGGAGCCGCGGCGGAATGATGACTTATTTAGCACTTACCCGAAATTATAATTTTAAAGCTGCTATTGTAACCGGCGGTATCGCAAACCTGCGCTGCAATGCTGAGGAAAGCAATGTTATGAAGAAAATTTACCAAACAGCATTAGGAAATCCCGGAAGCGACGAATTTAAATCGGCGTGCGATGAAAGGTCAATTATTAATTTTGCAGATAAGCTGCCCCGGACTACTCCCTTGCTTTTAATACATGGTACTGGTGATAAACGTGTATTACCCCATGACTCACTTGACTTATCTTATAAATTACTCGAACACGATATTCCTTTCAGGCTAATAATGCTTGAAGGAGGGGATCACTTTCTCAAATCTCATAGAAAAGAAGTTGACGGATTGAGAAAAAGCTGGTATGGAAAATATCTTCGTTAAAAAAAGTTTATACAATCAACAATTTATATGTAAGTTGTGATTTTAAGTGGATGCATCACAAAATCAAGATAATAAATAACAAACATCTGTGAGATTAAACTTCCATTTCTTGTAATTTTACACAAAATGGATTAAGTTTCTGCACCATTTTTCACTACACAACAATTCGAAAAAACCACGCGAAGATGACAAAATCCCTTAATATCCGGTTTTTCTTCTTCAAGTTGTTGAGCGCTTTTTTAATCAAGCAATTATTTTAGATCTATTTGATAAAGAGGATTTATAAAATGAATAACGAAAAAATTAAACAAGATAAAGTGAAAGAGATTGAAACTAAAGAATGGCTCTATTCACTTGACTATGTGTTAGAACAAAGCGGAGCTGAGAGAGTTAAAGAATTATTGCAGCAGCTCCAAATCCGTGCACACAAAGCCGGCGTCGAAATTCCTTTTACAGCTAATACTCCATACATTAACAGTATCCCCCGGCACAATCAGCCTCCTTTCCCCGGCAACAGGGAAATTGAGAGAAGAATTAAAAGCCTTATAAGATGGAACGCTATGGCAATGGTTGTTAAGGCAAATAAAATGGAAAGCGGAATAGGCGGTCACATTTCTACCTATGCTTCGGCTGCAACTTTGTTTGAAATCGGATTTAATCACTTCTTCAAAGGTAAAGGTGAAGAATATGATGGCGACCAAATTTATTTCCAGGGTCATGCTTCACCGGGAATTTACGCCCGTGCTTTTTTAGAAGATAGATTAAGTAACGAGCAATTAGAAAATTTTAGAAGAGAATTAAAACCTCAAGGCGGTTTATCATCATATCCTCATCCATGGCTCATGCCGAATTTTTGGGAATTCCCGACTGTATCTATGGGCTTGGGTCCAATCATGGCAATCTATCAAGCTCGATTTAATAGATATTTGGAAGATAGAGGCATTAAGAAAAATACAGGCAGAGTATGGGCGTTCTTAGGCGATGGAGAAACCGATGAACCCGAAACTCTCGGAGCAATTACTCTTGCTTCCCGTGAAAAATTAGACAATTTAATTTTCGTCATCAATTGCAATCTGCAAAGATTGGATGGACCTGTTCGTGGTAACGGTAAAATTATTCAAGAGCTCGAAGCTATATTCAGAGGAGCAGGTTGGAATGTAATAAAAGTAATTTGGGGAAGCGATTGGGATCCAGTTCTTGATAAAGATACCGAAGGAAAGCTTGTGAAGCATTTTAGCGAAATCGTCGACGGGCAATATCAAAAATACTCGGTTGAATCCGGTGAGTATATCCGCCAGCATCTTTGCAACGATGATGAAGACTTATATAGAATATTATCGGATCTCACTGACGAACAATTAAGGAAAATGAAACGCGGCGGGCATGACCCCGAAAAAGTTTTTGCAGCTTATAAAGCAGCAGTTGAACATAAAGGGCAGCCAACTGTAATTCTCGCAAAAACAATTAAAGGATATGGATTGGGTGAAAGCGGTGAAGGGAAGAATATCACCCATCAACAGAAAAAGTTGAATGAAGAAGAATTAAAAGAATTCAGAACTAGATTCGGTATACCTATCTCTGACGATCAAATTGCAAACGCTCCTTTCTATAGACCTTCGGAAGACAGCCCGGAAATTCGTTATA
>CAZTDB010000387.1:0-3379 GCA_964612385.1 uncultured Ignavibacteriaceae bacterium | reverse complement strand
ATCGGCTTGCTTAATGCTGTCTTCGATTACCGTAAGCCTTCGTTCAATTTCATCTCTGGTTAAATCGGGATGTAAGGATTTGATTTCCTGTCTCTTTTCTTCGAGAATGCCTGAGATTTTTTGTGAGTTCCTATAATCTGCGTAGGTGGGGTATAAAAGGTAAATGCTGAGACCTATAGCTGCAATAATTAGAATAACTCTAAATCTGAATTCTTTCATATATTTCTTTTAATTCTGAGTGAGAATTGAATTTAATTGACTGCCAAAATTACCTGTTAAGGCTTTGAAAGTCAATGAAATAGGGGGTTTATTAATTCCGGGAAATTCCTTTTTCTCTATATTTTATTTGATTTTGGTACTGGCGGATTTTAAATAAGAAGATTCTTTATTTTAACCAATGAGTACCGGATTAAATTAATTCAATTGTTTTTTTAATCAATCTTTCAAACTTGTCTTTAACTCTGTTGGCAGTTTCGGTTACCTCTGCGTGAGAAAGTTTTTGGTCTGAGATTCCGGCTGCATAGTTCGTTATACAAGATACGGCGGCGGTTTTCATACCCACGTAACCGGAGTAAACTGCCTCATGCACTGTAGACATACCTACCGCATCACCACCGAATTTTGCCATCATTCTTATTTCAGCAGGTGTTTCATAGCTGGGTCCTTTAGTATACCAGTAAACTCCCTCGTGAAGATTTATGTTTTGATCAGCAGCCGCCTTCTTAATTAATGTATTTAACTTTTGCGAAGGGCAGTCATAAAAATGCTTTTTACCTTTAAATGAAGCTACTCCGATTAAGCCTGTTATTTCCTTTTTGAGGTTGATACCGTTAAACGAAGAAACCAGCAGTAGGCTGCCCGGATGAAGATTGGGATTTATTCCTCCTGCGGCATTTGTAATAAGAACTACTTTTGCATTAAGCTTGTTAGATATAAAGACAGGCAGTATACAATCCGATAAAGGATAGCCTTCATAAAAATGAATACGTCCTTGAAAGACTATCAGTTTTTTTCCGGCATATTCTCCGAAATGAATTTTTCCCGCATGACCTGTAATAGTGGAAGGCGGATATCCCGGTAGTTTCGAAGTGCTGAATGATTTTATTGCTTTTATGCTGTGAATAAAATCTCCCAAGCCGCTGCCAAGGATTAATGCTATTTGCGGCTCAAATGGGATTTCGTTTTTTAAATAATTAACAAGCTCGTGGTATTTGAAATCTAAATCAACCATCGTTTAAAATAAAATTCCTGCCAGAGTTGCCGTAGCTAATGTTGCAAGCGAACCGCCTATCACTGCTCTTATTCCGAATTTTGCTATTTCGGATTTCCGGTTCGGCGCCAAAGGTCCTATGCCTCCAATTTGAATAGCGATTGAACTGAAATTTGCAAAACCGCAGAGTGCATAAGTTGCCATGAGGATTGCTTTTTCATTTACCAATTCTTTTGCTTCGATTAGTTTGCCTAATTCAAGATAAGCAACAAATTCATTCAGTACAATCTTTGTTCCGATTAAGCTTCCGAAGTTAAGTGAATCGTGCCATGGCACGCCGACACCGAATGCAAGGAATTGAAATACTAATCCGATTAACAATTGAAAATTAAGCGGCTGCCCGTAAGCTGCCATCAATGTTGAATTGAGTCCGGTTATTTCTCCCAAACCTTGTAATAAATAGTTTATCAATGCGATAAGAGCTATAAACGCGATTAACATTGCACCAACATTTAGGGCAAGCATCAGACCGTCGCTTGCACCTGCCGCCGCCGCTTCAATTACGTTCGATGAAGTTTTTTCTATCTTAACTTTAACCGTGCCTTTCGTTTCAGGATCGGAGATTTCGGGAGATAATATTTTAGAAATAACTAATGCAGCCGGTGCAGCCATAACACTTGCCCCAAGCAGATGGGTTGCAAACATTTTCTGAGCTTCAATTAATGGAATACCGAGAGTTTCGGCATAAGAATGTCCTAATATCTGAATGTATGCAGCCATCACACCACCTGCAATTGTAGCCATTCCTCCTACCATTATTGTGAGAAGTTCACTTTGAGTCAAACCTTTTAGAAAGGGTCTTATCATTAAGGGTGCTTCAGTCTGTCCAACGAAAATATTTGCACTAACGGATAAAGATTCTGCACCGCTTGTTCCCATTACTTTTGCCATAACCCAAGCCATTGCCTGCACAACTCGCTGCATTACTCCGAGATAGTAAAGAATCGACATTAAGCTTGCGAAGAAAATTATGGTGGGTAAAACCTGAAAGGCGAAGAACATTCCAAGGCTTCCCTCGTTACCCGGACTTAAGGCTAACTGCCCGAATACAAACTTTGCCCCTTCACTGGTAAAATTTAATATCAGCACAAAAAAACCGCTTACCCAATGAAAGAAATCTTTAGCCCATCCTAACGGAAAGAAGATTGATCTTAACACTTCGCCTTTTATTATTAAGACGGCAAATATCAGTTGCAAGCCAAGTCCGCTTCCAACTAACCTCCAATTTATTTTTCTTTTATTGTTAGAGAGAAGGAAAGCAATACCTACAATCAGTGCAATCCCAAAAATTCCTCTTATGATAGCGATAAAATCCATTTTGGTCCTCTAATTTTCTTTAGGAATGTAATGACACTTTCTGCAGCGGGCTTCATAAATATCAGCAGCACCTACAATAACGCGCTCTGATGAAAATGTTTTGCGCTGGGTTTTATCGGCAGGGTTGCCGCATACAACACAGATAGCCAGCGTTTTAGTAATATACTCAGCGATAGCAAGAAGCTGAGGCATCGGTTCAAATGGAATTCCCCTGTAATCCTGGTCTAAACCTGCTACGATGACTCTTTTTCCCTCATTAGCAAGATTATTACAAATATCTACTATATCAGCCTTAAAGAATTGCGCTTCGTCAATACCGATTACATGTGCATCGGCGGAACATTTCAACACCTCGTTTATGTCGTCGATTATTACAGATGGAAGAGATTGTTCGTTATGTGAAACGATGAACGATTCGGCATATCTGTTATCGATTTTCGGTTTAAAAATTTTTACGTTTTGTTTGGCAATTTGTGCGCGCCTTAGCCGGCGGATAAGCTCTTCGGTTTTGCCGCTGAACATACAGCCTGCGATTACTTCAATCCAGCCTGTATTCTTTGGCATCGAATGAGGTGCAAGTTCCATCATAAAATTATTTGTACGTCGTTAAAAAATTATTCACTTGTTCTTATTATTTAAGATCTTCATCGCCGAATGCAAACGGCAGCAGTTCAGAAAGTTTCAATACTTTTATTTCCTGGTGCTGGTTTATCATTACTACATCTATATCACCGCATAAATCGCTTATTACCTGTCTGCACGCACCGCAGGGGGGACAGAAACCGGGACTAT